>VBMQ01000040.1:569-20961 GCA_005878375.1 Methanobacteriota archaeon
CGCACCATTGTTCTCAATCGTGTTGTTTCGGACCGTGATGTCCTGGGAATAGCTCACGTTCAGGCCGGTCAGGCCGTTGCCCGTGATCATGTTGTCCGCGATCGTCCCGATGTGAGAGCCGTCGACCCAAATGCCGCGGCCCTCGTTGTCGCTCACGTTGTTGCCGCTCCCGCCAATCGTGAAGTCCATCGAGCCGAGCACCTCGACGCCGTTCGCGTGAGAACCCGTGATCTCGGAGGCCTCCAAGGTCATGTCCTGCACTTCGAGAGCACGCACGCCCGTCTCGAGGTCGAACGCCTTGATCCCGCGCAAGATGACGCCCTGGAGCTTCGTCGCCGCGACCCCCGTCATGCCCGGGGCGTTGAACGCGTGGCTGAAGACCATCCCCTCGATTGTGACCCCACCGGTGCGGACGTCAACGACCGTCCCGTTCGTGCTCTGGCCCAAGAGCTCCACGTCCGAATCTTCCGCGCGGAGCGTGAGAGGCTTCGCGATGACGACGCCGTCCTCCATGTACGTCCCGTCGAAGGCGAGCACATGGGCAGAGCAAGTTGCCCTCCACCCACACATCCGAGGGCGCGAGCGGGTGCGGACCGACGCCCAAGAAGACAAACGCGGCCCCACCGAGCACTGCAGCAGCCGCAAGAAACGCCGAGAGCTTCGCCACCATGGTTCCCCCTCCTTCCCGGAGTCGAACCGGTCCCCACCGGTCGGCTCTCATTCGGGCCGAGCGTATTTAATCCTATCTTGGTGAAGTCCCCCCGTCCTACCGGATGGAGGACGACATCGACCGACGCTCTCAAAGTCGAGAACGACGGCCAAACGATCGCGGAACGTCCCCGGTCGCACCACCGAAACCATCATACGCAGTCCGCGGATGGCCGCGGCCCGATGGTGCGTTCGAAGGGCCACGCATACGTCTGGGACGGGGAACGGCGGTTCGCCCCACCCATCCACCGGCGGTGGTACGGGGAGTCGGGGATTGCGGAATTGAACGAACGTCTGCGCGCGCCGCCGGTCGCGCTCCGCTTCCGCGCGATGGCGGCGGACCTCCCACCAAATCGGCGCTCTCGGCTCTCGCCCGCGTCGGTCGCGTTGACCCGCGAGGTGATGGCCCTCTTGTTCGCCCGCGCGGAACCCCTCGTGGCCCGCCACCTCCGCAACTATCCGCTCCCGGAATTCGATCCAGAGCGGTTCGCGAGCCCGCTCGGCCGAGCCGCGAGCGAGCGGTACCTCCGCGTGCTCCAGGAGCAGGATTCATCCTTCCGACCCAAGGCGGTGCGAGGCCGTCGCGTCATCCCGCCAATCGTCATCCTTGGTACGAGCCGGAGCGCAGAGAGCCTGCGCATGCACGCGTTGTTCGGCCCGCGGATCGCATACACGCATTTGGAGAATCAACGGGGGAACGCCCACGCCGACTACTGCTTGGACGTGACCGCGGTCGGGTCGGACACGGCGAGCGCGCTCCTCGAGTATTGGTGGGAGGGGAAGGAGCCGTCCGACCACGGCATTCAGGAAGCGTATGACACGATCTTTCACGAGGCACTTCATCGGTTGTGCGACCTCGCGAACCCGTTCGGGCCCCAGTACGGGCCGAAGGGCGGCGCGAAGGAACACTATTGGATGGAAGAGTACGAGCCGTTCGCGAGCCACGTCGAACGGATCCTCGTCGAACACTTGGCGGGGGGACGCGAGCGGGGGATCCTCCGGCGGCGTGTCGAGGCGTGACCGAGGCTCATCCCTCGACCAGGCGCCCACCTGCATCGGGTCCGAGGACGGCCGTCTCATCCCTGCAAGCCTAGAAACAGACCTCCTGCACACTCGCAAGACCTTCCTCCACGTGCGCAGGAACGCTCTCCACATGCGCAGGGAGTTCCGGCGACCCGCGGAGCGTCCGGCACATGCGCAGGGACGGCCGGCACACGCGCGGGGAACCCCTCCACGTGCGGAGAAGGCTTCGGCATGTGTTGAGGGAACCTCTGCACACGCGCAGGAGACCCCGCGGCCGGGCGGGGCGTCCTGCACATGCGCTAGGACGTCCTCCACATGCAGAGGACGTTCCTGCGAGCGTGGAGGAGGTCTCGGAAACCGGTGTCGAGCCCGCCAAGAATCCTCGGGGCGTCACCGCCAAATCGCCGGTCGTCGGCGCGGGCTCGGACGCGCAGGAGGCGCGTCCGAGGGCTCGTTCCGGAGCTTCTCGAGCATCGTGTGAAGGGCGCTCAACCCTACCGGTAAATGGATGCGTGAGCCAGGATTTGAACCTGGGAACCCCTACGGGACAGCGACCTCAACGCTGCGCCTTTGACCATGCTGGGCGACTCACGCAGCGACCCGAGAAGAATCGCGGGGTCTATAAAACGTTTTCAAGGCGGCAGGCGCACGATGTCCACGCGGACGATCGAATCGTCGCGGACGTACGCCTTCACGCCTTCGCAGTTCGCGAGCTCGGCACCGCCAAACAGGGACCCGAAGGGGCGGCCTAGCGCGACCACCGCCATGGGTTCAATCGTTCCGCCATGGCTCACCGCCAAAGCGCGTCCGTCCTTCGGGAGCTTGGCGGCAATCTCCGTTACGGCAATCGCCGCGGTGCGACCGACCTCCTCGAGTGGGGCGATCGCCTCTGGGATCGCGAACCACGCGGTGACGGCGTCCATCCCTCGCGCCATGAGGTCCCGATGGCGTTTTTCGAACTCCAAGAACGGGCGTCGCGGCCTCGGGCCGATTCTCGGGTCGACTGCGGTTGCGGTACCGCCCAGGGCCTCCATTGTGAGACGGGCGCGTTTGGCGGGACCTGTAACGAACGCATCGTACGGGAAATCGAGAGTCTCGCGGGCGCGCGCGCATTGTTCGAGGCCTCGCGCGGTCAGGTCCTCGTTCGCGTCGCGTTCTGCGTGGCGGCGCAACTCGACGATGCGCATACGCGGAGGGGGAGATTCGAACTCCCGAGGGCTTGCGCCCACCGGTTTTCAAGACCGGCGCTTTGACCGGGCTAAGCTACCTCCGCGCCGCGCGTACCGGCGTCGCCGCCAAAAGCTTTGCGTGCTCAGAGCAACGCGGGGACCGCGAGCTCGAACGCGACGATCGGATGACCGAGCCCGTATCCAGCGACGACGCGCGGATGCATCTCGCCGAATATCCCGGCGACGGCTCCTGCGATCCGCACCGAGGCGCAACGACCGTCGATGAAGTTCGGGTCCTCGGCCGGCTCGATCTCAAACGGTTTTCCAACATCGCGCATCAGGCCCTGGACGAGTGACTTTCCCTCCGTGAAGCTCGCCCGCGCGTGGAGGCTCGCCCCCGCCACCAGCCGGACGTTTTTCACGGCGCGAACGACCTCCCCGATTTCGAAAATCCGCTGCGGGAGATCATGGTGTTTGTTCAGGGCGAAGAGTGCGAGCAAGGATGGGAGGAGTGACGATCGGATGCGGGAGTTCTCGACTGTGACGGGGTTGATGATCGTCGTCCGAGACGGGCTCTCGTACGGCTCTTCCGGCGGGGCGACCGTGAGCGACATCACTTCCTGGTAGCCGTAGCCGACGAGGACCGTCCGCAATCCGTCCGAGAACTCGCTCGTGCGCGTCGCAGAACCGGACGTTTGGAGGCGCGGAAGCGTCATCGGGACGCGCTCGTACCCGAATCCAATCGCGACGTCTTCCACGAGGTCGACCGCGTTCATGATGTCGGAACGGAATCGCGGGGTCCGCACCCGGATCACGCCGCCGTCGGGTTCCGCCTCATGGCGCATCTTCTCGAGGCACTCCGCCATCGCGGCGCCGGGGAGCGACAGCCCCGCGAGCTCGTTGGCCGCGAGGACGTCGAGCGTGTACCGGCGCGGTTCCAAGTCCGGCGTCCGCCGGGAGCCCTCCGCGGCGACAACCTCCACCGACTCGATGCGCGCCCCGCGATCCGCGAGCGCGGTGCACATCACGTTGAGGCCGACCTCGACGGCCTCTTCGTCCGTGCCGGTGACGTCCACGAAAAGGTTCCGCGTTGAGGGCGTGAGCTGCGTCGTGATCCCATTGATGATTGGCGGGAAGGAAAGGACGACACCCTTGGCATCCGTGATGACCGGGAACCGTGGTTTGTCCGCGACGAGGTGGCCGAACTCCCGCCCTTTCTCGTGCCTCGCGAGGATCTCCCCCAGGTCCATCGTCCCCGCCAATCCGAGGGGCGTGAACCGCACGGATTCGGGCGGCACAGCCTTGTACGCGAACGGGGGCGTGACCGCATCGGCATCGTGGATCCCGATCGCGACCTTCCGCCGGCGCCGACCGTGCGTGAGGTGGAGGTTCTCCTGGAGTTCGATGAGGGACTTCAGCGATCTCTCCGTCAGATCCACGTCGCGGACGATCGCGCCGATCCCGAACGGGCGAACGCCCTTCACGCTCTCATCGACCACGAACCGGACCGACCCGGGAATCACCGGATAACTTGGCAATCCGGTTTCGAGTCCCAGCACGCCCCGGAACGAGCGCACGAGTCCCTCGATCGAGAGCCAATCTGCGCGATTCGGATTGATGTCGAACCGCTGGCGGGTCCCTTGAAGGCCCTCGGGAGCCGCGCCCATCATCGAGACCTTCGCCTCGACCTCCTCGGGCGATAACTTCGTCCCGACGAGGTCGCAAAATTCCTCCGTCTCGAATTCGACGACGGTCACGGACGGGCGCGAAGCGGCCGGGCGTATAATAAGGTTGTATCGGGGAAGGATGGGCCCGGCCAGATTTGGACTGGCGACCTCCCGGTTATCAGCCGGGCGCTCCAACCAGGCTAAGCTACGGGCCCACGGGCTCCGAGCGCGGGAGCGTCGCCCGCATTTTTGGCAGCGCTAATAAGGTTTCGGAACCCGCCAGGACCGCGCGTTTCCCTAGGGGGGAGCCCAGCCTCGAATAATGAGGCCGCAACCCTTTTAGAGGGGACGGGCAAATCCGACGGACGGTGTCCCATGGAGGTCCAAGAAGCCGTAAAGGCTTCTCGCAGCGTGAGCAAGTACAAGCCGACCCCAATTCCCGAGGACAAGGTCCAGGCGGTCGTGAGCGCCGCCCGCATGGCCCCCTCGGCGGAGAACCTGCAGCCGTGGAAGTTCGTCGCCGTCACGGACGAGGACCTTAAGCGCCGCCTGTCCGGTGCGTGCACGAACGGGAAGCATCTCCCGGACGCCCCCATGATCTTCATTGCGTGTGCCCGCCTGGACGAGGCGGAGGCGACCGTGGGCGGATACATGAATTCGTATCCGGTCGACGTCGGGATGGCGATGTCGTACCTCACGCTGGCGGCGATCAGCCACGGGTTGGGGACCGCCTGGGTCTTCTCGTTCAACGAAGAAAAGGTGCGGGAGGCGCTCCGGATCCCGGCGGACGTGGCGAAGGTCGTCGCGATGACCCCGCTCGGCATCCCGGAGTCGTGGGAGCCGCCCGCGGGACGCAAGCCACCCGGAGAGCTCCTGTCCTACAACGGATACGAGTGAACGGAGAACCATGGCCCGGCGAATCGTGAAGCCCGACGGCACCTTCTGCTCGAGCTGCGGCAACGCCGTGGACGCAAGCGCCGGGATCTGCTACACGTGCGGCCAGCCGTTCGAAGGGGCCGCCGCCGGCGCCGCGTGTCCGAACTGCGGCCGCGCCGTCGAGGCGACGGAGGCCATCTGTCCTGTGTGCGGTACCGACCTCCCGCGCGCCCCCACAGGGCCAATCCCCGCCGATCCGCCCGGCAATCAAAAGAACCTCGTCGAGGAGATTCAGGCGTTCCGCGGGGAGCGACGCGAAAACCCCGGGGGGGCGGCCGCCGATCCGAATGGGCCGCCGGAAACCGAACAGAGCTTGCTCGCCGAGCTCGAGTCCCTCTGGAAGCTGGCGGAACCGTTCGAACAGGTCGTGCTGGCCCGCCGAAAGCGGCTCGAGCAGATGGACCGGCTCATCGCGGCCGCGCGACGGCGTGTCCGCGAGCTGGGGGATAGCGGTATCCCCGCGGAGGTCCGGGAGCGGGAGGAGCTGAAGCGCCAAGTGCAAGAGGTGCTCCTCGAACGCGAGGAGATCCTCAAGATCGAATACGGCATCGCCGAGATGGAGAGGATCTACCGGAACATCATTACGACCCAGCAACAAGAGCTCCGATCCAAGGAGGATGCGCTCAAGGCCCGCCTCGAGGGGTTCCGGAAGGAGATTGGCATGCGGGACGCGGAACGCCAGGCGATCGCAGACCGCGAGCAGGAGCTCGAGCGGCGGGAGCGGGCGCTGCAGGAAAAGCTTGCGAAACTCGAAGACCGAACGTCGGCGCCTGCCGCCGTCACTCCGCCGCCAAACCCAGTGGGCGAGGGGGAGGCCGTCACCCGTGAGCAATGGCTCGCGGCCCAGCGCGATATCCAGGACGCCCTCCTCAAGTTGCGGGGGACCGCCGAAGGCGAGATCATCCTCCCCACCGCGGAAGGTCTCCGGGACCTTCGGATGCGAGTTACCGAACTCGAGGAGTTGCTCGAGAAGAACGCGGAGGAACAGGGACGGCTCGAAGCCGAGGTCGCGGAGCTCCGAAAGTGGGACCCAACGCTTCGCGAGGTGCTCGCGGAGATCGACGATCTCCTGGGAAAGCTGCCCGACGCCGACATCAAGAAGTTCGCGCGATCGGAATCGTTCAAGAAGTACTCGGAACTGATGGAGCGGCTCGGTCTGTGAGGGTGCATGGGACTCCGTGAGAAAGCCAAGAAGGCGCTCGACACCGAATCCGAGGCCGAGGACCAGGCGGCGGAACTCGACGGATTGGCGGCGCAGGTTGTGCCCGAAGGGATTGCCGCCGAATCCCTGCAACACGAGGTCGATCGGGCGCATGCCGCCGCCGCTGCGGCCGAGGAGGAGGCGCAGCGCGCCGCCGCCGCGTCCCGGGAAGAGATCCGAAAGCTGTCGAAGCAGCTCGATGAGGTCCGCGGGCAGGTCGGTGACCGAGAGCTCGAGGCCAACGACCTGAAGATCGAACTCGCCAAGGAGCGCGCGGCCGCGAAGCAGAGGGCGGTCGAGGTCGAGCACGAGGCGGAGGTGGCGGCCCGCGAGCTTGAGACGGCGAAGTCGACGTTGCGGACGCGCGAGGGAGAAATCTTGCGCCTCGAACGGGAGAACGCGGCCGCCAGGAGCGAGCTCAACGAAGCCCGCCATTCTGCCGACTCGAAGGATCGCGATGCGCGAGGGGAGCTTCAGCGCTTCGAGTCGGAAGGGGCCGCTGCGGAGCGAAAACTCAAGGAAGCCGCAGAGGAGCTCCAATCCCTCCGGAAGCAGGTCGCGACCCTTCAAAAGGGGACGGACGAGCGTGGTCGGGACCTTGGCTCACGGGAGCAGGCCCTGTTCAAGAGAGCCTCGGAGCTCGAGAAGGCGCGACTCGCCGTTGAGGAGGCGGAACAGGAGACGCAGGCGGTGCTCCGGAAGACCGAAGCGCGGGCGGCCGACCTGCTCGAGAAGGAGAAATCATTCGAAACCCAGGTCTCGAAGCTCGAGAAGCGCGAGGCGGATCTGAGCAGCCGACTCGGAGAAATCGAGAAAGGGTCCGCGGAGCTCGCAAAGCGAACGAAAGACCTCGAAGGACGCGAGGAACAACTCAAGCGCGGCCGAGAGTCGCTCGAGACGCGTGCGCGCGAGGCCCAAGGAAAGCGAGACCAAGCGGAGAAGCAATTGGCGGTTCGAGAGGCCGAGCTCGCCGCGGAGCGCAAGGACCTCGGGGCGATGCGAGAGCAATTCGAGAGAGATGCCAAGAAGAGGGAGGCGGAGATCGCCGCGGAGGCCGAGCGAGGCGCGAAGGAACTTCAGGCGAAGCGCGACGACTTCGAACGACTCCAAGCGAAACACGCGGCAGAGCAGGGCGCGGAACTCAAGGAACGAAAGGAGAAGCTGGAGGCCGACCTCGAACGACGCGAGGCGGATCTGGCGGCGGAGACGAAGGGCCTCCAGAAGTTGAGGATGGAAATCGACGATCGCCAGGCGAAGATGGAGAAGGGTGCACGGGTCGTCGCAGATCGAGAGCGCGCGATTGCGAAACGGGAGAAGGATCTCGAATCGATGGCTCGGGACGTCGAAGGGCGCGAGGTACAGACCCAGGAGGCGCGGACTCGCATCGATTCGGAGAAGAAGGAACTCGAGGACGTACTGGCCGAAATCGCGTCCGCGAAGAAGGAGGCCGCGGGCCGCGAACGGGAGCTCGCGGGTCTCGAGGCGAAGCTCAAGGACGTCCAAGACCGGATCGCGGCAAAAGAGGGAGAGCTCCGGAAGCGCGAGGAACTCGCCGAGAAGACGAAGACGATGGCGACTGACGTGCTGACCGCGATGGAGGCTCGCGGACGTCAGCTCAAGAACCAGCAGAAGCTGCTGGAGGAGCGGGAGGGGACGCTCGCCTCCGCGGAACAGGGTCTCGCCGCCGACCGAGTCAAAGTCCAGGAGTTCGGAAAGGAGGTCGCGGACCGAGAGCGAACCGTTCGCGAGGCGGACGGCGACCTGAAGGCGTGGCAAGAGGATCTTGATGCCCGGGGCAAGAAGGCGGCAGCGGCCGAGGCCGACTTGGCACGGCGCGAGAAGGCGAACGGAGAAGACCGGCGGGCGCTCGAAGACGAGCGGGCCGAGCTGGAACACGCGCGCGCGGACCTCGCGAAGCGCGAGAAACTCATGGTCGCCTCGGTCGACAAGCTTGAGGATCGGTCGAGCGAGCTCAAGGAGGGGCGCGACAAGACCCGCGCGCTGGAGCGCGAGCTCGAATTGCGGGTGAAGGAAGCGGAACGCCGCGTTGAGAAGGCGAAAGAATTCGAGTCCAAAGCCGCGGACGCCCTCCTGGCGGCGGAGGAGAAGGGCGACGAGGCGGAACGAGGGCGTCGCGACTTCACGAAGCATGAGGATGGGATGAAACTCAAGGAGATCGCGCTGGAGAAACGGGAGCGGGATCTCGACGCGAAGCTTGCGATGATCGCGAAGGAAAAGGGCGCGCTCGACGCGATGCAGAAGGAGATCCCGTCGCGCATGCGCGAGGTCGACAAGACGACGGATGAGGCCGAACAGATTCGAGGGGCCGCAGAACGGCAAGCGAAGGCGGTGGACCAGGAGCAGAAGCGCCTCGCGACGGAGACGGCCCGGCTCGAGAAGGAACGAAAGGACCTCGAGGACATGAAGATGAAGGCGATCAGCTTGCTCCGCCACGGCGAAAAGGAGGCGGAGGCCCGCCACCGCGAAACGCTCGATCGCATCGAGGAAGACAAGGCCGCGTTGGCGGCGGAGCGGAAGGAACTCGAGGAGATGATCAAGGAGAAGGGCGTCGTGGAACGGAAGGAGCGCGACGTCGAGGCTCGGGCGGAGGACCTCCTCGCCCTGGAGGAGCGCCTCGAGAAGCGCGAGGCGGAGATGGAGTCCACCTCCGAACAGCTCGCGAAGGAACGGCGCGAACTGTCCCACGTCTGGAAGCAGGTCGAGGCGGACGCGAAGAAGGCCGCGGACAAGGAGGAGCGGCTCGAGCAGCTCGTCGCGACGATGCTCGCGCGGGAGAAGGAGCGGCTCAAGGACGAGGAGAAGAAGCTCAAGGACATGCTCGACGCCCTCAAGGATCGGGAGCGGGCGGCCAAAGACGCGGAGTCCGAAGTCCGGCGGTCCGCCGATACGCTCGAGGCGTTGCAGCGAACCCTCGAACGGAAGGAGAAGCAGATGGAGCGGCGGGAACGCGAGCTCGAATCGCGGAAGGCGGAGCTCGACAAGCTCCGTGAGCACCTCGAGAGCTTATTGTGATTCGGCGGGAGCTTCGGCGGGACCGACGACCGGCAAGCCGTAGAGGTGGATCGCCAAGAACGTCACGCCCAGGATGGGGGCGAACAGCAGGCTGCTGAAGACATGAATGGCAGTGAAGGGCACCTGCGCTGCGTACACTTGAGGGAGGGTCCAACCGACCCGCGACGTGATGAAGAGCCAGTCACCAAAGGCCGTCCACGCGTCGTAAGCGACGGTCAGCGGCACCGAGATCGCCGTGAAGATGGCAATCGTCTTCGTCCGCCACAGGACGCGGCGACGAATCGCGAACCCTCCGACGGCCGCCACGAACACGTAGCCGGTGTACATGAAGAGGCCGAGCCCGAGGATCGATACGGGGGAGTACGTCGAACCGTACACGACCGTGTAGAAGAACACGTCGCTGATCCCGAGGATCGCCACAGGCACGACGATGACGTAGAGTCCGCCCAAGAGCACGCCCGCGAGCATGGAAAGAATGAGCACGGGCTCGACGTTCGCCGCTCCGGCGAACAGGATCCGACCGATCACGCCAGCGGCGATGAGGAGGCCGGCGAACGCCGGCTTCGGCACGTTCCGAAGTCGCATGCTCAGCGGCACAGTTCGTCGCCTCCCGGAGCCGCGTATGCCCATGTGATCCGGTCGCCACTGCGAATCGCCTGGCTGGCGGCCCCGACGGACGCGTACGCGCCGTTCACGCAGTACTGCCACCACAGGTTCCCGGCGCCGTCGTTGGCGGTTCCATTGATTGAAGTCACGAACACGTCGTTATACGGCCATCCGTACTCGGCCCAGCGGAGCTCGAATCCCTCGGTGAGATTCGCCTCCCGTATGAACCCGAACGCCGTGTTGTTCAGCGTGGAACCTGCGTATGCAATCGTCCACCCCGGGCCACGGATCTGTAGCGCGACCGAGACCGCCCTCTCCCGGTTCACGGGCGGAGGGACGACCGCGGAAACCACCGCCAGCGCCATGAGGAGACTTCCGATCCAAACCGCCGTGAAGACGATCGCCTGATGCCGTTCACGCAAGGCCCGACCTCCGGCGCCGCCAAACGAGGACGGCGGCAGCAGTCGCGGCGACCGTCACGATGATCGTTCCCGCCACCCAGAGACCCGTAGAATCGGCCGGCGACGCGGGGCCGAACGCGTAGACGTGACCGTTGTCGGAGGGCGCGTACATCGAGTTCCCGATGACGGAGGGCGATCCAAGGATGAAGTTTGGCGGGGCGGGCGTGTAGGTCCACGCGGGGGAGCCGTCAATCGCGTGCACGCACACGATCGCACCATTCGCCACATTAATCGACCCGCAAACGAGCTTTCCGTCCGAGACCAGCGACGCTTCCATGCCGCCTCCGGCGTCCGCCTCCCAGGCACGGTTGCCCTCGGCATCAAAGGCGAGGATTTTCCCGGACGACCCAAGGGCGCCCGTGGCGACGAACAGGCGGTCGCCCGCCCACGCGGCGCTGCTTGTGGCGGCCCCGATCTGGAGCGTCCACGCGAGCCTCCCGTCCGTGTTCAGTGCGTACAGAAAGCCGTCCTGGGACGGCACGAAGATCCGGTTCGCGGCGACGACCGGGCTGCTCGCGACGGGTCCGTTCGTCGGGTAGAACCAGTTGAGGACCCCGTCCAAGCTCAAGGAGAGGATCCCGTATGGGGCGGAGTACCCCACGGTCCCGTCGTACGCGCCCATGATGCCGACATACAACGCGCCTCTCGCGATCGCGGGCTGGGAGAGGTGGACGCTCGCCGTTTCGTACGACCACGCGAGGGTGCCATTGTTCAGGTTCACCGCCGCCACGCGTCCCATCCCGCCCGCGGACTCGTTGAACGTCCCGACGTAGGCGCGGCCCATGTACACGGCGGGTGAGGACGCGATGCCGCTCGAGCGCGCGCCGGGCTCCAAGAGGATGCGCCACGTTTCCGTTCCGTTGTACGCGTCGACGTAATGGAGACGGCCATCGGTTCCTCCGAGGACGAGGTGGCCGTCGTAGAGCGCGGGCGTAGAGAGGAGGTCGTGGACATCCGTGTTCCGCCAGACTTGGCGGCCTGTGGAAGCATCGAGAGCCACGAGGGCACTCCGTGTCGCGACGTAGAGATTCCCGTACGCCGCGATCGGCGTCGTGTCGATCTCCTTCACGCCGATGTCCACGTCCCATCGAACGTGGTTCGTGACCGGAATCGAGCCGTGCGCTGAGCCCGCGTTCGTCAAGTCGCCGCGGAACGAGACTTGTACGTCGCGGAGGTCTGGACGCGGGGCCGGTCGCGGCGCCGCAAAGGTCACCGGGTCGTCAATCGCGAGGTACCACGCGATCGCGGCTCCATCCATGAGGACCGTGTCAGAGGGTCCGTACGGTGCGGAATCCCACGAATCGGCGCTCGCGTTCCAGACGAAGAAGTGCCACCACACCGGATACCGCGGATGTCTCTCCCCGATATCGTTCACGAGGGCGCAGGGCCGATGGATGCAGAAGGAGGAGTCGAACCATGTCACGTTCATGACCGGAAGCCCCCAAGATGCGTTCGCGAGCGCCGTCGCCTCGAGCGCGGTCCGCTGCGAGGGGGTCGGCCCACCGGTAGGTGCCATCCCCGAAGTCCGCAAGCACGGATACCGTCGCCTCGGCGCCGCGGGCAGTGGGCGCCGCCAGAGGGAGGGCCATCAATGCGAGCACGATGGCGCACATGAGCGATCGGAACGGCGTCGACTCCTCCTCCAATTCAAGTCCACTTGATAAAAGTTCGGAATAGTTAACAGCGATATAAGCCTATCGCGGAACATTCTTGGCGGGGGCCACCATGCGGGGCACGTGCGCCTCCTGCGCGACGTCCGCGAGGGCACGAGGTTGCTCCTCCTGCTGGAGGTGACTGGCCGCCGCCACACGCGCCTCAAGAGCCTCGCGGAGAAACTCGACCTGACCGTGGCGGGGGTCTCGGAGTATGTGAAGGCGATGGAGGCGGAGGGCCTCGTTCAGCACGTGGGCGGCGAGTATCGGGCAACGCGGAGGGGGGTCGAGTTCCTTCAGGACCGGTTTCGAACCTTGCGGTCGTTCGTGGAGTCGTCCGCGCGGGAGATGGCGATCATCGACGAAGCATCGGCGCTTGCCAGCGAGGGCTTGAGCCAAGGCGACCCCCCGTCCTCGGGGACCGCGGCGACTGCCGCCAAGCGGGGCGAGGTCGTATTCGTCTCCGGCCTCGAGGGGATCGTAGCGCTCCGGCCGGGCAAGATCGCGATCGCCCGGCTGGCGGCCCGAAAGGCACCCGTCGAGGCGGGACGGCGCGTCCTCCGCCGGGCGAGGCCGGACATCGTCGCAGTGGTCGACCTTCGGGCGAAGGTGTTTGCCTCCAGGCTAGCGGTGAAGTCTCCCGTCGAGTTCGCGGCGATCCCCGCCGCCGTCGAAGCCGCCCAACGGGGCTTGAACGTCCTCCTCCTCTGCCCGGAAGAGCGCGTCGCCGAGGTCGTCGCGGCGATCGAGGAAGCGAACGCCCGGTCCGAGGACAAGATCCCGTACGAGACCCTCAATCTGTAAACTACTCGAGGACCTGCACGTCGTCGAGCCGCCCGTCGCCGTCGCGATCGAGCCCTTGGACGATCCGGTACCACGGGCCGCCGTCGTAGCCCTTGAGCACGAGGTCCGTGAACTGGGTCACGGCCAACAGACTCGCGATGGTTCCCGGGTAATGGAGCCCCGCCAAGAGAAGGATCCACGCGTCCGGGCGCCAGGGGTTCGGGACCTTCGCAACGAGCCCCACCGTCTCCTCCGCGTACGCCTTGCTCGTGCGCGCGGACCGAAGGCGCCAGACCTCCTTCCAGTCGAACTGGACCGCCAGATGGGGGTTGAGGTCGAGGGAAACGATGTTCGCGACCGGCCCACCGACGAGGATCAGGTTGCCCCGCTCCGCGCCCTCCGCCTTCACCTCCGTGTCCAGCTTCACTGCCAACCCACGGCGGAGACCGAAGTACCGGCCGAGGAAGAGGCCGAGCTGCGCGGCGTACGGGGAGTCGCGCGCGGCGGTCAGGAACGGCCCGTGTTGCGTCGGCGCACCCAAGACAATCCACGCATCGAGGACTCCGTCCTTTGCGAACTCGCCAAGGAAGGCGCGGAGCGAGCCCGCCAGCGGGGAGGGTCCGGATATGGGAGTCCCGCCGGAAAGCACGAGCGCGAACGCTTCGGCCGAGGGAGCCAAGATCTGCGCCACCGCGCCTGGCCCAGGCTCCTCGCGCACGACCCGCAAGAGGCCGGCGTCTCGGAGCCGGCGGATGTGGTAGTACACCTTTTGCTCGTGCAGCCGCAGGCGACGGGCGAGGTTACTAGGATAGTCTGGGGTCTTGCGTAGTTCCTGCAGGATGCGCCACGCGGTCGGGTGGGTGACCGCCGCGAGCGCCTCCGGCTTGTCCGCGACGTACGCGGTATGCGCGATCTGCCGGTTTCCACGGGACTCGATGAGGGTCGCGTCCGCCATGGCTCGTCCCATGGGAGACCTATTATAAGAATTTTCGTAACACTATGAGGAATGGTGTAGGAATCGTTATAAGTCCTCGCGGCTTTCTCGGCGGGGTGAAATCCATGGCGGTGTCGATGCCACGGGGGATTATCAGACCGGATAACGAACGCGGAACCTACATCCCAAGGGCGCCCGGTCGAGCGGGGAGAACGGGACGATGAAGGCGGTCATCCTAGCGGCGGGCGAGGGGGCCCGGATGGGCCCTCTGACCGCCTCCGAACCCAAGGTCATGATCCCGGCGGGGAACCGGCCGATCCTCGAATACGCGGTCGAGGCGCTCGTGGAGAACGGCATCCGCGACCTCGTCCTCGTCGTCGGGTATCGTAAGGAACGGATTCAGTCGTACTTCGAGGACGGCGGGAAGTTCGGCGCCCGGATCGAGTACGCCGTTCAGGGCAAGCAACTCGGGTCTCTCCACGGCCTCTGGGAGGCCAGAGCCCTCGTTCGCGGGCCGTTCCTGACCGTGAACGGATCGAACCTCGTCGACGCCCGCGCCGTCACGGACCTCTTGGAGTCCGGAGACGGTCCTGCGATGATCATCGCGGAGAGCGAGACGCCCGAGAAATACGGCGTCGTCGCCCTCTCGGGCCACTACGTCGAGACGATCGTCGAGAAACCCCGTCACCCGGAGAGCAACCTCGTGAATGGTGGGCTGTACCTCCTCGACGCCTCGGTGTTTCCGATCGTCGAGCCACTGCTCGAGGAGGGCCACTACGACGTGCCGAGCCTCGTGAACGCGCTTGCGGCAAAGGCGCGAATCCGCGCGGTTCGGACGAAGGGCACGTGGCTGCCCGCGTTGTACCCCTGGGACTTGCTGAAGCTGAATGCCCATGTTCTCGCACGAATCGGAGACCTACAGAGCGGGACGATCGAGAAGGACGTCACCCTGCGCGGCCACGTCGTCATTGGGGATGGTTCCCGGATCCGGTCCGGGACGTATGTGCTGGGTCCCACGGTCATCGGAAAAGGGTGCGAGATCGGCCCCAACGTCGTCATGTATCCGAGCACGAGCATCGGGGACAACGTCAAGGTCCAGGCGTTCTCCGTGATCGAGAACAGCGTCCTGATGGACGACGTGTTCTTGGGCCCGCAATCCCACGTTTCGAACTCCGTCCTCGCATCCGGTGTCCGCGTCGCCTCGAACCTGATGGCGTCCGCAGACAAGGCCGAAGCGCAAGTCGAGGGCGAGTGGCACTCCGTCGAGCGGCTCGGCGCCCTCGTCGGCGAAGACACCGAAGTCCGGGACGGCGTCGTCATCGAACCGGGGAGCATCGTCGGCGCGCGCTGTCGGATCGGGCCGCTGAGCCGGGTGCGCGGGAACGTTCCGAACGGCACAAACGTGATGTGAGATGTGCGGCATCGTCGGCTACGCGGGTCACCGTCCGGCGCTTCCCATCCTCCTCGACGCGCTCCACCGCCTCGAGTACCGCGGATACGACAGCGCGGGCGTCGCCGTCCTCGAGGACGGGGTCAAGGTCGCAAAGGACAAAGGGTACATCACGAACCTCGAGGCCGGGCTCCCGGAATGGACGGGCGTGACGGGAATCGGGCACACCCGGTGGGCCACCCACGGGCCGCCGAGCAAGGAGAACGCCCATCCGTTCTATGATTGCAACGGCCGAATCGCCCTCGCACACAACGGGATCGTCGAGAACTTCGCGGCCCTTCGGGACGAGCTGAAGGGCCGAGGCCACACGTTTCTCTCCCAGACGGACACGGAGACCATCGTCCACCTGGTCGAAGAGAACTACAAAGGGAACCTCGAGGACGCCCTGCGAGCCGCCCTGGCCGGCCTTTCCGGCACGTATGCGATCCTGGCCGTCGCGGCGGAGGAGCCAGACAAAGTCGTCGCCGCCCGCAACTTCAGTCCCCTCGTAGTTGGCCTGGGCACGGACGAGAACTACCTCGCGTCGGACGTCCCGGCGCTCCTCAAACACACGGATCGAATCCTTTACGTGATGGACCGAGAAGTCGTCGTAATCACGCCCAAGTCCGTCCGGATCATCGACTACGATGGGCGCGCGATCGCGCGCGAGCCCCAACGGGTGTCGTGGACCCTCGAGGATGCCGAGCGGGGCGGCTTCGAGCATTTCATGCTCAAGGAGATCTTCGAGCAGCCACAGGCGATCCACAATACCCTGCTAGGCCGGATGACCGAGGTCGACGCGAACGGGTTCTTCGAGGCCGGATTCGAAGGGGTGAAGCTCCTTGCGTGCGGGACATCCTATCACGCGGCCCTCGTCGGGAAGTACGTCCTGGAGCAAATCGCTCTCGTGCCGACGACGGTGGAGCTCGCCTCCGAGTATCGGTACTCGCCGACACCGACCGAGCGACCCCTCGTAATCCTCCTTTCCCAGAGCGGCGAGACCGCCGACACCCTCGGTGCCGCCCGGGAGGCCAAGCGACGGGGATGCCGGACCCTGGGGGTCACGAACATCGTCGGATCGAGCCTGACGCGCGAGACGGACCGCACGATGTACACGCGGGCCGGATTGGAAATCGGCGTCGCCGCCACCAAGACCTTCACCGCTCAGCTCGCGGCGCTGTACCTGATCGCGATTCGCATGGGGACGGAGCGGGGCACCCTCGACCCCGAAGAGGCGAACCGGTTGCGGGACGAACTGCGAGCGCTCCCGCGCCACGTCCAGACCGTCCTCAACCAAGCCGAGAAGGTCGAGGAGCTCGCGCGGTCCTATGCGAGCGCCCGGGACATGTTCTTCATCGGGCGCGGGATGCACTACGCCGTCTCCATGGAGGGCGCGCTGAAGATGAAGGAGATCTCCTACATCCACGCCGAAGCGTACGCGGGCGGGGAACTGAAGCATGGACCTCTCGCCCTGCTGACCGCCGACACGCCCGTCGTCGCCGTCGCGGTACGGGATCGGAATCACGAGAAGATGATGAGCAACATCGGCGAGGTGAACGCCCGCGGGTCCCCCGTGATCGGGATCGGTACGGAGGGCGACAAAGACCTCGAGAAGTTCGTGGACCACGCGCTATATGTCCCCCAGGTCCGGGACCTTTTGTACCCCGTCTCGGTGAGCGTGCTCCTCCAATTGTTTGCGTACTACGCCGCCCGGAAGCGCGGGACCCCGATCGACAAGCCCCGCAACCTCGCGAAGACGGTCACCGTCGAATAGAGCCCCGGACCACAAGATTGAAGCTATTGCGAGGCATTGTCTCGCACGCGACTATCGGAGGGGACGGATCATGGTCTTGCCCGTAAGCGAACTCGGCTGCCCGACGTGCGGCGCCATTCTCGGACCGTATGAGCTCTTGTGCCCCTCATGCGGGGCGAAACTCAAACACTTGATGAAGGTCGAGAACCTGCCGCCGCGGCAGCGAGAACTGCACGACATCGCGAACGGGGCGATCGGGCAGGCGAGCGCGCACCTAGGGAACGCGCGCCGGCTCGGGGTCAAGGTCGACCTCGCGGACGACCTGCTGGCAATGGCGAAGAAGGCGGCGATGCAGGCGGACTTCGCAGTCGCGCTCGACCTCGCAAGCAAGAGCGGGGAAGAGGCGGAAACCCAAACCGTCCAATTCGAGGCGCTGCAGAATCGCGTCCGCGGGGCGAAGCGGGCGATGGCGGTCGCACGGGAGGACGGCGCGGACCTCACGGACTCCGAAGAACTCCTCGAGATGGCGAACGAGGCCGCGATTGTGGGAGATTACCGAAGCGCTCTCCGCTACGCCTTGAAGGCGGCCCAGCGCGCGGAGCGGGGACGAGAACGGCACCAGGCGTGGAAGGTCGAGATCTCGGACTGGCTCAAGTAGACTAGCCCATCTCGCGCGCGATTTCGTCGACGAGCGGCTGAAGCTGGCGGACGCTGTCCTCGAAGTTCGCGCCACCCGGCAGAACGATGACGATCAGGGCGCGTCGGCCGGCTTCTGTGATGAGCACGCGGCCCTCGTTCGATTCGAGCACGATCCGCCGTGGGGTGCCCCGCTTCAGTTCGTTCGAGACGGTCATCCCCGCGCCGTGGATCGTCGCGCACATGATCGAGAACGTCTCCCGGGAGACGCCCGGCGGCAAGTCGGACGCAAGGACGCTCCCGTCCCGGCTCACGACCGCGATCGCATGCGCGCCCGCCTCTCGCATCCGTTCCATCACGGCCTCCAACGTCATCACGTGACCTCCAGCCGGAACAGGCACTCGTGACTCCCCGTGCTCTCGCACTCGACTTCGGCGAGTTTCACCTTGTCCTTCATGTGAATTTCGTAGAGGCGCGCGAGGACGCCCCGCAACCGGTGGCACGTCTCCGCCTCGCTTCCGGGGGACACTTCGATCGATCCCCGGACCTTGACCTGCCCGCCGGAGAATTGCACGTCCTCCACCCAGCCGCGCGCGATGAGGACGCGGCGGGCCCCGTTGAGGAGGTCCTCGCCGCGTTCGACTTCCTTCGCGATGCCGTCCGCGATCGACTGCCCCTCGCGGAAGAAGAGCCCGTGGCACGCGTACGCCATGACACTCTCGTACAGCTTCCGCACGGACGAGAATTCATCTTGAGAAATGCGGACGTAACGCATGCTATGCGTCGGGACGCTACAGGGGCACTATAAACGTATCGCGCTTGTTTTCAGCGGTCCCGGTGCTCGGGACAGACGAGGAGTTTGCCGTCGCGCGCAAGGTCCTTGGAGTACACGCCACACACGTCGCAGTGGCCCTCGACCGCGGCGCTGTCCTCAAGCATGCCCGCGCGCGCGTACTCCCGCGTGAGCTCGACGAGGTTCGGGAGGAGCCGCAAGATGTCGTTCTCCGTGACGACGCCAACGAGCCGTCCCTCCTGGACGACGGGTAGCCTGCGGATTCGGCGCGCGCTCATCTTTCGCGCGGCTTCCTCGACGTCCTCGTGCGGAGGCACGGAAACGATCGGAGCGGTCATGATGTCCCGCACTCGGACGGAGGCGGGTGACCGGTTCGCGGCGGCGACCTTCGTCACGATGTCCCGCTCCGTGAGGATTCCGATTGCGGAGGCGCCGTCGACGACGATCAGGCTGCCGACGCCGCGCTCCCGCATGATCGCGGCGGCCTTGTCCACCGCCAAATCGGGCGTCGCGGTCACCGGGTCACGCGTCATGATCTCAAGGACGGGCATCCGTGCGGATTTCACGGGTTCTGTATCCGCGAACGAGCGTTAAAAGCACCGGTCACGCGGCGCGCGGCCAACCTTTATCCCGAACACGAGATATGCGGACGACGATGTACTCGGATGCGGAGGGCGAGCTCGCCGTCCGGATGGCGCGCGAGGCGATCGACGCGACCACACGGGGTCGTGCCATCGCATCGTTTTCGGTCCCCGCATCGTTCGAACGGGAATCCGGTTGCTTCGTCACGATCAACACCCACCCGGATGAGGAATTGCGCGGATGCATCGGTTACCCGAATCCGTACTTTCCCCTCGCGAAGGCGATCGTGAAGGCGGCGGAGGGCGCGACGGAGGATCCTCGCTTCCCAAAGTTGGGAACGGACGAACTCGACCGCGTCGTCGTCGAGGTCAGCATCCTCACACCGCCAGAACTCATCACCGTTCGCAAGCCCAAGGACCTTGTCCACGAGATTCGAATCGGGACCGATGGGCTGATTGCCGCGCGCGGGCGGGAGCGTGGCCTCCTTCTGCCCCAGGTCCCGGTCGATTGGGGGTGGCGCGCGGAGGAGTTCCTCTCCCAGACCTGCATGAAGGCAGGCCTCCTGCCCGACGCCTGGCTCGAGCCGGAGACCCGAATCTATCGCTTCCAATCCGAGATCTGGACGGAGGTCGAGCCCGGCGGCGCGATCGTCCGGCGGGTGTTGAAGCTCGATGCTCGTCATTGAGGGGCGCGCCCTCTACCGCGGCGGGCTCGAGCCGCTCGCGCTCGGGATCGAACGCGGGCGCATCGTGCGGATCGCGAAGACGTTGGCGGGCGAGGAAACGCGCGACTATGGGGAGCGGCTGCTCCTGCCGGGAGCGGTCGACCCGCACGTCCACTTCCGCGAGCCCGGGATGACCGCCAAGGAGGACTTCCGGTCCGGGACGACCGCGGCCGCGGTTGGCGGGGTGACGACCGTCGTCGACATGCCGAACACGGACCCGCCAGTCACCTCGCCCGGGGCGTACAAGGAAAAATTGCAACGGGTTCGGGCCAAGGCGAACGTGAACTTCGGCCTGTATGGGG
>VBMQ01000041.1 GCA_005878375.1 Methanobacteriota archaeon
CGGAAACGACGTCAACGAAAACGAAAGTGATCGTCGACGAGCGCGGGAACTCGATTCCGGAAAGGCAATCAGTGGGCCTTGCCCGTGCTTTGAAAGGGAGTCCAGAACCGAGCGTGGAAACAGGGCGAGCAGTACGCCTTGTCTGCAAGGCTGAACCAGACTCCCAGGCGCTTCCCGCAGGAATCGCAATTGGTGGGCTCCTCGGCTCGCGTTGCGGCGCTCGCGGAAGTTCCCCCCGCGCTCTCGGATTTCTTTACCGCCATATCCGGTCTAGTGTAACGTTGGTAGATTAAGAACCTTCCTCTCGCCTCACGCCGCCGCCAAGGTTCGCCTGAAGGTCGCCCTCAGTCAGCGTGTGCCTCGCGGAGCACACGAGCCCTAATTGTCCAAGACGATCAGCCACCCGGACATCGTGGGTTGGTGGTAGAGGCAGCGGTATTGGAAGATGCCCGACACGCTGGCCGTAAAGGTGAACGTCGTGGTCGCGTTGTAGGGGAGCACGTGGTCCATCGCATAGGGCGCGTCCATCGTGAACGTGTGATTTTCCGGCTCGCTCTCCGTGTTGAAGAAGTGGATCGTGATGTTGTCGCCCTGAAAGACCGTGATGCGGTCGGGGGCGAAATAGTCGTGCGGCGGCAGGCCGGGAGCATTGTCGTTGAACGGAAGGACGACGGTGAACACCCAGTATTCCCGCGCCTCGACCGCGTGTCTCGGCAACGCCGCCGCGGGGGAGAAGAGCCGTCCGGCGGCGAACCCCGCAACGGAACCGACCAACGCCGCCACGACGAGGGCGATTCCGAGGACCTTGGCGGTGGACACGTTGCTCGGCGCACGCTTCGGAGTGTGGCGCTTGCCGGGGAATTCGATACCGACTTCACTTGGGTCGCGCGGTTCTTTGTTACCAAGGGTCATTGCTCCTCACCACCTTTTCGTCGAATTGCGCCTCACTGCGCGATGGTCGTCTCCCCCGATCGAGCATTTAGGGACGCTTCGCGGGGTCGCCGCCACGTCAGGAGGAAGGCGGCGCCCCCCAGGAATCCACCGAGCAGTGCGAGCGCGATGAACGCGGCGATGTATGGCGGGTACGCCGCCATGATCTGCTGGTGGATCTGGAGCGCGCTCCACCCGAGACCTCCCGACGCGACGGGAAGTTGCGCGTTCCCGCCCCGGAGGCCGGCGCTGATCATGAGCCAAGTCGCCCCCGTGACGCCCACGCTCCACAGCACGAGGTGACCCCACGCGAGCCGGTCCGCCCAACCGCGGTACCGACGGCCCATGTGGGACTCGAGCTGCCGATACAAGCTCGCCGTCATCGCGGTCCCGATGAACCCAAGGATCAAGAATCCGAGGTACCCAACGGTCAACCACATCCCCGCCCCGCCGCTCGCGACAATCTTGGCGGCGACGCCGAAGACTGCGTAGTAGAGGAGGTAGGCCGTCAAGGCCAGCGCTAGGAGCCCCTGCAGGGCCGCCGCGAACACGAAACGGTTCGCCCACGTGCCCGTTCCCGCAATGCTTGCTTCTCCCATATTCTTCTCCCTCGATGCATTCCTTGTGTGACGCCGAGGTTAAGTCCTCCGTGTCGGGACTACCCCGAAGTATATTCCGGCGAACAAATGCCGCCGCGCTGTGCGACCTATAACGGCCTTATCACTGCGCGGGCATCACTCGGAACTGTACGCGCCCGCCCACCTGCACCGTCTCGAACCGCACGTCGAGGAACGCCTCGATGAGCCACATCGTTGTGAGCGCGTGACTTGTGACCTCGCGCGCGCTGAATCGAGACTCACCCTTCGCGAGCGCGCCATAGATCAGGACTTGGTCGGAGGCGTGAAGGTCGAGCGACGCGTGCGCCCTCAGGTCCGCGATCATCTCCTGCCCGGCCTGAGCTCCGACCTCTTCCGCGGGCGCCTCTTTTTCCGCGAGCGCGTCGGCGCCGAGGACCGTGTTCTCGTGCTCCGTCCAGAGGACGACGGCGCCCCCGGGTCCGATGGCCTGCGCGTTGCCGAGCGACTGCTCCTCGATCTTTGCTTCCGCGATCGCGACGAATTGGCGGGTCGCGGCCTGCCTCATCCGCTGCGCGACCTCCGGCGGCAGATTGGCGGCGTGGGCGATTCCCCGGACGCGCTTCAGAGTTCCCGGCGGCTCGACGACGAGCGGTCGGAATCCGCCAACCGGCGTCACCTTCACGTGGATCTCCCCGCCGCCGCGCGGATAGTATCCGCGTTTGCGTACGTCGACGTCGACGCGGCCGCCCATCCGCGCGAGCAGCGGGAGGAACACGAAACGGAAGTAATCGATCGGCGGGGACCATTTCACGTCCGTGCCGCCGACGAATCGCAGCCCCGTCGGCTGCGGCGCGAGGAGCGCGGCGGGGAGGCATGCCTGAAGGGCGAGCGTGACGCTGCCGGCGGTGCCGATATCGAACGAGTGATCGCCGCCGCGGAGCTTGCCGGGTTTCACGACGATTTGGCGGGAACCCGGCTGGAGTCCTTCGATCTCCGCGCCCGAGACCGCCGCCAAGGCACGGAGGCCCGCGACGTGCTGCGCCGCCAATCCCGGGTTCGGCCGCTTCGCACGGATGTTCGACACGCGTGCGGGCTTGCCCGTCACCGCGGCCAACGCGGCCGCGTTCCGAACGAGCTGCCCTCCCCCCTCGCCGTGGGACCCGTCGATCTCGATCAACCGACCGCCTCGGGTGCGGCCGGCGAGGTCCTCGCGACCGCGCGTCGGCGGCGAATCCCTTTCTCTAGTTCCACGAGGAAGAACACGGAGCTCGCGATCGCCGCGCACAGCGCAAGTTCCTCGAAGGCGAGCGGGACCGTCCGGAACACCGCCGCCAACGAGGGCACGTAGATGACCGCGAGCTGGAGGCCGACCGTGAGGGCGACGGCCCCCATCATCGCGCGGTTGCGGAAGAACCCTCCCGTGAACACGGACGCGCCCCACACGCGGATCGCGAGGACGTGGAAGACCTGAAACAGGGAAATCGTCAGGAACGCGACGGTCCGCGCGCGTTCGGAGAGCGCCTCCGACGCGCCGGTTGGCGGGAGGAAGTACGAGTACAGTCCGAGCGTCCCCACGACCATCAAGGTCCCGACCCAGACGATGTGGATCCCCATGCCCCCCGAGAAGATGCTTTCCTTTTGGCGGCGGGGCGTTCGCGCCATCACGCCCTTCTCCTCCGGCTCCACCCCGAGCGCGAGCGCCGGGAATCCATCCGTGATCAGGTTGACCCACAAGATCTGAATCGGGATCAACGGCAGCGGCATGCTCAGGAGCGTCGCGAGAAGGATGAGAAGGACTTCCCCGGAATTCGTGCTCAGCATGTAGCGGACGAACTTCCGGATATTGTCGTAGACGACGCGGCCCTCGTTCACCGCGCGGACGATCGAGGCGAAGTTGTCGTCCGTCAGGATCATGTCCGCGCTCTCCTTCGCGACGTCCGTCCCCGTGATGCCCATCGCGACTCCGAGGTCCGCCTTCTTGAGGGCGGGCGCGTCGTTCACGCCGTCCCCCGTCATCGCGACGACGTGGCCTCGCTTTTGGAACGCCTCCACGATCCGCAGCTTGTGCTCCGGGTTCACGCGCGCGTACACGCGGACCCGCTCGACCTCTTGCGGGAACTCCTTTGCGTCGAGGAGGTCGAGCTCCTCGCCGGTCAACGCCTGGTCCTCGTGGCCGAGGATGCCCAGTTCCTTCGCAACGGCGACCGCCGTGAGCTTCTGGTCCCCCGTGATCATGACGACCTCGATTCCCGCGGCCCGACACTCCTCGATCGCCGCCAGCGCGTCCGCCCGCGGCGCGTCCATCATCCCCGCCAACCCGAGGAACACGAGATTCCTCTCGATGGTCTCAGGAGAGAAGTCCCGAAGACCCTTGGGGACGGCTCGCACCGCGAAGGCGAGGACGCGCAGGCCCCGCAACGCGAGGTCTGCGTTCTCGTTCAGGATGTTCTCGCGTTCTTGCGCGGTCAACACGCCCGTCTGGCCGCTGAGCATGATGTGCGTGCACCGCTCGAGCACGACCTCGGGCGCCCCTTTCACGAACGCGACCCGCCCCGTGACGGAGGCGAGGAACGCCGCCCGCTCTCCCTCCGACATCTCGCGGAACCGCAGGAGGTCGTCCGCATCGAGCGGCGCGTGGACCGTCGTCATCATCTTCCGCTCGGAGGCAAACGGGATTTCCGCGATTCGCGGGTGCTCGCCCTCGAGCTCCTCCTTCCGGAAGCCGCCGCGGGCCGCAAGTGCAAGAAGGGCTCCTTCCGTCCCGTCGCCTTGAACCTTCCACCCCTTCTCTTCCTTCGTGAGCGTCGCGTCGTTGCACAGGGCCGCGCAGGCCATCAGGCGCTCGAGCACGGGATTCGCGGTCGCATCCACCGCCTCGCCCGCGCGCGCGATCCGCCCCTCCGGAGAGAACCCCGCGCCCTCGACGTCGTAGTACGCGCCGTCCGCGTAGAGCGTGCGGACGTTCATCTCGCCGAGCGTGAGCGTCCCGGTCTTGTCCGAGCAGATCACGGTCGTGCTCCCGAGCGCCTCGACGGCGGGGAGTTTTCGAATCAGTGCGCCCCGCCGGGCCATCCGTTGCAAGCCGAGCGCGAGGGTGATCGTCACGACGGCGGGGAGGCCCTCGGGGATCGCCGCCACCGCCAAACTGACGGCGGTGAGGAACATGAGGATCGCATCGTGCGTGTGGATGTACCCGACGAGGAAGATCACCGCGGCGATGCCGATGATCGCGCCGCTCAGCTGCTGGCCGAGCCGGTCGAGTTGCCGCTGAAGCGGCGTCTCCTCCTCTTCCTGCTCCTGGACGAGGCCCGCGATCTTGCCGAGCTCCGTTCCCATCCCCGTCGCGACGACGACGCCCTTCCCCCGTCCCGCCTCGACCGCGCATCCCGCGTACGCCATGTTCCCGCGGTCCGGGAGGATCGTGATCGGCGGGAGCGCGTCCGTGCCTTTCGTGACCGCCGCGCTCTCCCCCGTGAGGGGCGCCTCGTTCACCCGGAGGACGACGGCCTCGAGGAGCCGGACATCCGCGGGCACCTTGTCCCCGGGGCCCAGGAGAATGAGGTCTCCGGGGACGAGCTCCCGCGACGGAACGTCCCGTGCCTGGCCCTCCCGCACGGCGTGGGCGTGCGGGGTCGCGAGCGCGCGGAGCGCCTGGATCGACTTCTCCGCGCGGTACTCCTGGAGGAAGCCGAACGTCGCGTTGAAGGCAACGATCACGAGGATCACGATCGCGTCGTACCACTCCTCCATCGTCCCCTCGATCGAGCCGATGACGGCGCTCACGACCGCGGCGACGATCAGGATGATGACGAGGAGGTCGAGGAATTGCGAGAGGAAGATCTTCACGGGGGAGATCGTGCGGAGCTGGACGATCTCGTTCGGGCCGTGGCGCTCGAGACGCCGCCTCGCCTCGGACGGGTCGAGGCCCAACGGGCCGGAGTCGAGCCGGTCGAGCGCCTCCTCGGGCCGCAGGGCGTGCCAGCTCTCCGCCATTCCGGCGCGCTATTGGTGAACGATATATAACGGATGCGCGGGCGGGCCGTGAATCCCGTGGTCAATGGGGCGCGGCGTAGCGGAGGTTCGCGATCCACGATTCGTCCCCGACGTGCGTCGGCGGCCCGTGGCCCGGGAGGACCTGCGTGTCCGGCGGCAGCTCGTACAGCCGCTTCAGGGACCGGTACATCATCGCCGGGCTCCCGCCGGGGGCGCCCGTGATGCCGAACGTGCCCGCCATGAGCGTGTCGCCGGTGAACAGGACGTTCGCGGCGGGGACGTAGAAACAGACGGACCCCTCCGTGTGCCCGGGCGTGTGGATCGTCTCGATCTCGACGCTCCCGACCTTGACGACGGTCGCCTCCTTCAGCACGAGGTCCGCTTTGGCGGGGGGAGGCGGCGTCGGCATGTACGGCCGCGGGTCGTGCGCGTTCTTCTCGAGGCGGTAGACGTCCGCTTCGTGGATCGCGACCTTCGCGCCCGTCTCTTTCGCAATCGGCGCGTCGTCCGCCATGTGGTCGTGGTGGCCGTGCGTGTTCAAGACGAACTTCAGCGTGAGGCCGAGATCCTTCAATCGCGGGAGGACTTTGGCGGCGCCGAGCGAGCTGTCGATGAGGGCGGCCTCCTTCGTGGCGGCGTTGTAGACGAGGAAGATGTTGTTCTCCAGGGGCGGGACCACGAAGGTCTCGACTTCCATCGATGGCGGGACACGAAGTCGGGAGTTAAATCTTCGCTCCCGAACGGTTGCTCCGGGCTCACGTTCGCGGCAGCCAAGGGAGAAGGAGCAGGGTCGCGAACAACGCGGCCTGTATGATGTAGAGGATCATCCACGCCCGGACGTACCCCATCCAAGACTTCGTGCTGCCGGGAGGTTTCGGGTTCGTCCAGGGAACGTTCGCGTTCTTCAGTTGCCCCTTGAAGTAGTCACGAAGGAGTTCTTGGCGGTGCAACATCCGCATCGTGGCGAGGCTGAGGACCAATCCGCTGACGGCCAAGAACGACAGTTCCGGCGGATTCGGACTCGCCCCCTCGCGGACGAGAAAGTACGCCGCCAAGATCGCGGCCGAGAACGTCATCGTCCCGACGAGGATGCTGTCGATGACGCTGTCGAGGTGCTGGAGCCGTGCCAGATCGTCCCGCCACGACCACGGTTCAACCATAACGCACCCGAGCGGCGGATTCGTCTGCCAAGTAAAGGCGTTTCCCATCCTCGTGCCCAAAGGGACTTGTAGGCTCGCGCGTCTGTCGCTTCCGATGGGGACCGGCGGCCTGAGCTACGTGTGCCCGAACTGCGGCAACCCGCTGTTTTTCACGTTTCGCGTCGTCGAGACGAAGGACGGGATGCAGAAGCGCGTGCACTGTCCGGGTTGCCGAACGGTCTGGGTCGTCGATCTCAAGATGGTGCAAGAGAAAGAGAAAGCCCCAGCGTAGCGCTGGATGAAACGTTTAAGACAGCACCTCCCCTCCCGGGCCGCGCGCGGCTGTAGTCTAGTGGTAGGACAGAAGCTTCCCAAGCTTCTAATGCGGGTCCGATTCCCGCCAGCCGCACTGCTCACGACGCGGGCTTCACGGTCTCGAGCTGCGAGATGATGTTCCAGATCTGCGTGCGCCCGTGCAATGGGATGTTCGGATCGTTCGCGAGTTCGTCGAGGATGAAGATCGCACTCGCGACGCGGACGTCGAGCGCGTCCTGCTTCTTCATCAGGAGGCCCTTCGCGTCAGTCGCGCCGCGGCGGATGTTCCGGGGCACGGATGTGTCCTCCGCGAGCTGATCGAGGACATCCACGATTTGCTTGAGCTTGACCTCCGAATCCATGGCGCCACCCTCGCATTGACCTCAGCCAATCGGTTTGACCGCTCCTGCTTCCTTGTATGTCGTCACTACCATTAACGTTTTCGTGTCCTTCACGCCCGTGATCGGCGCGAGGGACTTCATCACGAAGTCCTTCAACCCCTTGTAGTTTTGGAACCGCGCCTTCGCGATGATGTCCGTGTCCCCGGTCACGAGGAACACGTCCTGGACGACGTCGAATTTCGCGACCTGCGTCGCGATCCGGTCCGCTTCCTTCGTGTCGACCTTGAGCGTGATGATCGCCGCGACGGACTCCTCGCCGTACAGCATGGAGAGGGCGTCGTCGATGTCGCGGGTCGGGGCGACCATGGCCCGTCGGGATGCGCCGAGTCGGACTTAAGGATTCGCAGCCGTCACGGGACTTCCGTCCCGCATGCGCGGCAGAACGCATCCTCGTCCGCGACCTTCGCTCCACACGAGGGGCATGTGCGCGCGGGGGGGATCTTCGTCCCGCACTTCCGGCAGAATCCATCGTCCGCGCCGAGCGGTGCCCCGCAGTTCGCGCATGCGCGGCCTTTGGCGACAGGCGGCGAGGCGCTCGGCGTTGGCGGGGACGTTTCGGTCGCGGGGGCCAGGTCCCCGAGGGAGCGGCGGGCTCGGACCGCGTGCTTGAGAGCCGTGTCGTAGTCCTCCGCGTTGAAGGAGGCCTCCGCGTCCGCGAGATACTTCTCGGCCGCCGCCGTCGCTTGGCCCCGCCCCTTCGCTGCGGCGATGTCGTCGCGCGCGAGGTTCATGGAGAACTTCGACGGGGCGTAGTTCGCAGGCAATTCCTTCATGAGCCGCTCTTTCGGGGTGACCTCGTCAGGGTTTCCCTTCTGACGGATCGTGTCGACCTTCGCGACGTCGCCCTTCCGCTGCTGGTCGAGTTTGGCGGCGCGGAGGACGCCCTTCGCGCGCTCGGCGAGGTCGATCGCGACGCGGAAGTTTCGCTCGCGGGACGCGGACTCGGCCTCCCGCACGAGCTCGTCCGCCTCGGGGCTCCGGACGCCGCCGCGGGCGAGCGCCTCGCCGATCGCCTTCGTCGTCAGGATCGCGTTGTGCGCCCGGTCGGGGAAATCGAGCTTCTCCTCCACGACCTTCCGGCGCGAGCGCATGTACCGGAGCTCGAGGACGCCGACGACGGAGAGCGTGAGGAGCATCGCGGCGATGAGGATCATCTGGTTCGCGTCGAGGTCGGCCACGGCGGCCCATCCACGCCCCCGCCCTCTTAAAATCCTTTCCGGGAGATTCTCAATCGGGGATTCTCGCCGGGCGTGGGACGGGCCTAGCTCAGGATGTCCGCGAGCCGCCCCTTCTTCTGCGCGAGCCGGATCTCCCGCGCGATCCGCCGGCCCGTGCTCATGTTCGGCTCCGCAAGGTCCGAGTACGGGGAGCCGGAGATGAACAGGTTCGTCCCCGCCACGATCCGCGTGCTGATCTCGAAGACCTTGAACTTGAGCTGGTCCGTGACGATCGTCTCGAGGCAGAACGGTCCGATCATCCCGCCAAAGAGGTCGAGCGACGCCTCGACGACGCGCTCGCCCATGTCGAACGCGGTCGGGAGGAGGGACTCCCGGAGCACGACGGGGATGTTCCCCGTGACGACGAACGTCGGGTATAACCCGTAATCGATGAGTGACTCCGAGGCGCCGAGCTTGTACATCTCGTCGATGTTCGCCTCGTCGCGCCGGTCGATCCCGAGCATCTCGAGGGACCCGCGGCTCAGGCGGTAGCCGCCCTCGACGAGCGGGCTGAAGAAGTAGTGGATGTAGTACCGCGTGCCGACGACGTACTCCTGGATCGTGTACTTCTGCCCCGGCTTGATCGCCTCGCGGAACTCCGCCTCCGTCTTCGCGATGAACGCGCCCTTCCCGCCCTTCGCACCGTAGTACTTCACGAAGACGGGCCGGTCGATCTCCTTCGGCGTCTTGAACCGCCGCGGCATGTCGATGCCCGCGCCGACGAGCCACTCCCGCTGCTTCTCCCGGTCCGACTCCCACGCGAGGACCTTCCGATTCCCGAACGTCGGGAGGCGGAGCTTGAGGAAGCTCTTCGCGCCCATGTACTCGACGAACGAGCCGTGCGGGACCGCGACCGCGCTCTTCTCGACGAGCTCGTCGGCGCGGTCGAGGATCTCTTCGTACGAGTCCACGAGGAAGAACTCGTCCGGCTTCGCGCGCGGGAACGCGTCGTAGAACTTCGGCGGCTTCTTCCCGATCGCGATGCCGATCGTCCGGAAGCCCTCCTGACGGGCTCCGTGAAACAACTGGAGCGAGGAGTGGGAACAGACGGTGACCACCGCCAAATCGCGGTAGTCCTCAAGGATGGAACTGACCTCTCCCCGCGCTACCATTATCGGACAATAGGCACGCGGGTTAAAAGGTTGTTGTGCTAGAGTCGGTCCACGATTGCCAAGTATGCGTACCCGCCGTCGTCGTGCATCGTCGTCGCGAACTTCGAATCCTCGATCGACCGGAGGCGGAACTTTGGCGGGGCGAATGTCTTGCGGATCTCGGGCTTCGTGACCCGCCGCGGTCCGTCCCAATCCGCGGGCTCCTTCTCCGAGAAGCACATCATGAAGTAGGTCCCGCCGGGACGCATCGCCTTGTGAAGCTGGTCTCGATACTGGATCCGTTCGGAGTCCCCGAACGTGTGGAACAAACCGGAGTCGATGACACTCGCGAACGTCTTCTTCAGCCCCGCCAAATCGAGGGCGTCGTGGACGAGGAACGTGGCCTTTGCGCCGCGCGCCTTCGCCTTTCGCTTCGCCTTCTCGATCGCTTTGGCGGTGAAGTCGACGCCCGTCACATCGAACCCTTTGGCGGCGAGCATGAGCGCGTTCTCCCCCGTGCCACATCCAATGTCGAGCGCCGGGCTCTCCCTGAGAATTCCCTTTTCGACCAATTGGACGAAAGTCGGCTGTGGCCGTCCGATATCCCACGGCGGCGTGCCCTCGTACATCTCGTCCCAGCTCATCGGATCCCCCGGGCGACCGCGTCCGTGACTTTTATCGCTTTGGCGGTGGCGGCGACGTCGTGCACGCGGAGGAGGTCCGCTCCGTGCTCCACCGCCAAACTCGCGGCCGCCAAGCTGCCCTCGAGGCGCTCGTCCACCCCACCCCCGCCAACCGCGCCGATGAACGACTTCCGGGAGGCGCCGACGAGGATGGGGAATCCGAGAGATCGGAACGCCTCGAGTCGACGCAGGATCTCCGTGTTGTGCTCCGGCTTCTTTCCGAAGCCCAAGCCTGGGTCGACCACGATGGATTCTCTCGCGACCCCAGCCGCCAAAGCGGCCTTCGTCTGCAGGTCGAGGAATGCGAAGACGTCGGAGACAACGTCGCGGTACGTCGGTGCGCGCTGCATCGTCGTTGGTTCTCCCTTCATGTGCATGATCACAACCGCCGCGCCCTCTTTCGCTACCACGTCCCGCATGCGTTCGTCGCGAAGACCGGTGACGTCGTTGACCATGTCCGCGCCGAGCCCGATCGCTTTGGCGGCGATCTCCGGCTTGTACGTATCGATCGAGATCCGCGCTTCCGTCTTCGGGCGCAGGGCTTTCAAGACTCATCTGTGGCCACGGGTTCCGCGCCCGGCCGCGTGGACTCCCCGCCAATGTCGACGATTTCAGCGCCCTCGTCCGCGAGTCGAGCCGCGTGGTTCACCGCCAAAACCGGATCGGCAAACCTCCCGCCATCCGAGAACGAATCCGGCGTGACGTTCACGATGCCCATCAGGACGGTGTGGTCAAGGAGGAGTTCGCCGTCGCGAAAGCGAAGGATGCGCGCGTCCACGGGCGGCGAGCCGGTCGGCGCGTAATAAACCTCACCTCTCGGAATTAGGAATCGGGCGCAAACGGATATGAAGAACCGACGCGTGGGAGCGGCGATGGTGCCCGGCTCTGCCGAACCGTCCGTACGCCAGGACTTCGACCTGCGGGAGCACGACCGCCACGTCCTCGAATTCCTCTCTCGCGATCCCTCGTCCCAAGTCGCCTTCCAGGGAATCCGGCGACGTCTCGGGATCCACCCGGAGCAGTTGTCCCGCGCGCTCCACCGCCTCGCGGACGACGGC
>VBMQ01000114.1 GCA_005878375.1 Methanobacteriota archaeon
TGGGCCGGGAGGCTGCGGACCGATTGGCGGCGGAGTATGCGGCGATCGGGCGGTTGAGGACGTACCTGATGCCGCGGAAGGTGCGCCTCCCGTTTCGGCCCAGACCACTCGGATAGGGCTCTCACGAAGATTTCGTCGGCCCCCCGGAAGCCTCATACGGCCCCGCCCGCATCCGTCCCCGGGGAGCGACATCGTCCGACTGACGTTCCATGGCGGGGTCGCCGAAATTGGCGGCAACAAGATCCTGCTCGAGGATCGGGACGCCCGACTCTGGCTCGACATGGGGCAGGCGTTCAGCTTTGGCAGCGACTATTTCATGGACCCGTACCTGAACGCGCGCGTTCGGTTCGGATTGCGGGACTACTTTTCCCTCGACTTGCTTCCGAAGATCCCCGGACTCTACGCCGAGGAGGAGCTCGCCCCGACGGACTTCCCGTGGCAGCCACCGGAGTTCTCGGGCGTCACAATCTCACACATCCACTTCGACCACATCAACCATTTGCGGTTCGTCGATCCGACGATTCCCGTGTTCCTCGGCGAAGGGACGCGGATCATGCTCGAATCGTGGATGACAACGTCCGGCCGCTCCATGGATCTCGGCGGCCACGATTGGAAGGGGTTCCGTACTGGGAAGAGCGTGGCGGTGGACGGAATTGAGATCGAGCCTGTGCACGTGGACCACTCCGCGCCCGCCGCATACGGCTTTCTCATCCACACCGCCAAAGGGACGATCGCCTACACCGGGGACCTCCGCCGCCACGGACCCCATTCGCAGATGACGGACGACTTCGTGGCCGCCGCCAAGGAGGCGAGGCCGATCGCGCTCATCACGGAAGGGACGCGCGTCGCGCCGACAGAGACCCGTCAGCAATACTCGGAGCAAGAGGTCAAGACGAAAGCCGCCGAGGTCGTCCGCGGCGCGGGCGACAAGCTCGCGCTCGTGACGTTTTACCCGCGGGACGTCGACCGCATCAAGACGTTCCACGCCGTGGCGGGGGAGACGGGGCGCCACTTCGTCCTGAGCGCGAAGACCGCGCACCTCCTTTGGTCGATGCAGAAGGACACGCGGATCGCGGTCCCGGACGTCTTGCGAGATCCGAACATCCTCGTCTACTTCCGTCAGCTCACGAAACAGGACGAGTGGGAGAAGGACATGCGGTCGAAGGTCGCATCGAAGGCCGTGGACGCCACGTACGTGAACAAGCATCAGAGCGAACTCCTCCTCCAGCTCGACTTCTACCAGCTCACGGAGCTCGTGGATCTGAAGCCGATCGAGCACAGCCCGTTCATCCATTCAAAGAGCGAGCCGTTCGACGAGGAAGACGTGGAAGAACGCGTGCGAGACAACTGGCTCCAGCGGTTCGGCCTCCAACATGTGCAGATCCACGCGAGCGGCCACTGCAGCATGCCGGAGATTCAGGACATGGTGCGAGCGATCGACCCGAAGGTCGTGATCCCCGTACACACGGAGCATCCAGATCTGTTCACAACGTTTGGGCCGAAGGTTCTTCAACCCGCGTATCGGGGCTCGATGGACCTTTGATCAAGCGCGCTCCAGAACCTTGCGCCCAACGGTAAGGTACCCCGTGTGACCGAGCGCCGCGAAGGAAGGCCGGACCCCCTGTTCCCGGACCTCGAGTTCGCGTTCGAGGATCTCGATCGTGCGCGTTTCCACGAAGGGGAACCGTTGCATCTGGAGGACCGTCTCCTTGACCTGTTCCATGTTTGGCGAGTAGGAGGCCAGGTGGCCACATGATCGGAGGGCCCCGTGCGAAGACTCCACTGCGTTCCACGGGTCCACGATGTCGATGACGACCGCGTCGGCCGGACCCTCGATCGCTTCCCGCACGTCGCCGACCCGAAACTCGACGCGATTCTCGTAGCCCGCTCTTCGAACATTTTCCCGTGCAACCGCCAAGAAGTCGTCCCGAACGTCGTAGGAGAGGACGTGCCCTTCCGCCCCTACCGCGTGGGCGAGCATGATTGTGAGGCCCCCGCTGCCCGCGCCACCTTCGATGATGCGGTCGCCGGGCTTCACGTCCGCGTAATACAGGAGGGCGGCCGCGTCTTTGGCGGTGACGACTTGTGCCTTGCGCTCGAGTGTCTCGGACAGATCGCGGGCCGATGGCCGGAGGACGTAGAACGGTTCGCCGCCGATCCTCAGGACGTTCCCCATGGACGATTGGAGCTTCTCGGCCTTGAGGACCCCCAGTCCCGGGACCGAGACGGTCGCCTCGCTCAGCAGCACGAGCCACTTGCGGCCCTGGCGATCGAGGAGCACGACGCGGTCCATCGCCGCGCCGAACGCGGTGCGTCCCTTAAGGATTCGTCACGGCACGATCCACTGCGCCGGCGCCGTCGACCAAATCCAGTAGCCGAAGCCCGCTGCGAACACGTCAGTGTTCACGAGGTGCTTCACGTAGTAGGGACCGTTGATGCCGTCGAAGCCCTCGACGTCCGTGACCGCGCTCGTCGCGTTCTTCAGGTCGAGGACCGTGTACGGCGTGGACCGCCAGCTCGGGAACCCGACGAAGTTCCACCCGCGCACGAGGTTGATCTGCGTGCTCGAGGGGATGAGGCCCGCGACGGTAAACGAGTCTGCGCCATTCACATTGACCCAGATCGCGTTCCCGATGTCCACCGTCCGGAAGTCTTGTAACCCCTTGACGACGACGTATTCCTTCCACGGGTCCGTCGCGTCACTGGCGATGTAGGTCCTCGCCCGGCTGATCGAGAGCGTGCCGAGGGTCGCGGCCACGCTCGTGTCCGTCTGCAGCACGGGTACGGAGAGGAGGTTCCAGCCGGCGGTCACGGGCCTCGTGAACTTCCCGCCCGTCGCGAGTGACTGCGCCTCGTTGTTCGCGGCGTCGACGCTCCGCACCTTGTACTGGTACAGGTTCGCGTCGCCGTCACCGTGGCCGGAGTCCGTCCATTGGTAGGTGGCGTTGTTCGTGCCGGGAATGTCCGCGACCTGCACCCACGTCGGGAGCAACCCCGTCCCGCGGTACACCCGATAGTGGGTTGTCCCCCCCGCGGCGCCCTCGTCGATGGCCTTGTTCCACATTAGGGTGACGTCGTTGATGCTCGAGGCGAGCTGGAACGAGGACGGTTGTCCCCAGTTCCCTACGCTGTCTTGACCCCGCACGAAGAGGAGATGACACTCGTTGTCGCCCCAGCCGAGGGCCCCAACGTCGACGGTCGCGACCGCAGCCTCGATCGAGGTGTCGAACGCCCCGTCGATCGGAGTCATCGCGATTCCGGATCCTGGCGGGGCCGCCGCGTCAATCGAATACTCGGCCATGGCGATCGTGTGGTTCCCCGTCGTAATGTCGTTCACGTTGGCGGTGACCCGGAACGTGGACGTCTTGTTCACAGGGTTCGGCGTGCCGCCAACGCTCGTCACGAGCGGTCCTTGGCGGTCGATCGCGGTCGGCCATCCCGTGAAGTAGATCAGAAGGAAGACGTCGTAATTGACCTGCGTGACAGTCCCCCTCGAGGAGTGGAAGACTTCGTACACGCGCCCCGTGCCGCCCTCCGTCAGCGTGGAGGACATCTGGTGGCCCTTGGCGAAAGCGTCCGACGTCACGATCGTGTTCGCGGTCGTGGCGTACTGGTCGCCGGAATATCGCGTCCACAGGTTCGGCGTCCCGTAGGCGTTCGCGTTCTCCATGTACGGGAGCCAGACGATGCCGTCTGGGTTCGTCTGCACGATGTTCAGGATCGGTCGGCGGTTGTAGTTCGCGCTCGACACCGAGGTGCCGTACGGTCCCTTGAGCCCCGACCCGTTCGGCAGGGAGAAGTCGGCGGAGAGCTGGCAGCCCGCGCACGGCGTCGAGAACCCGGCGGTCCGGTAATCGGCGGGGATCATAGCGCTTGAATACGTGCCCGTCGCGTAGGCGAGGAACATCTTGAGGTCCGTCCCGCCAAGGTCCCGCGTCCACGTCACGTACACGCGGTTCCCGCCCTCCGCGGTCGACAGCGCCGCGGGCCATTGCGAATTGTACGGCTCGCTGAAGATCGTGTAGTCATTGACGGGGAACGGGCTCCAACCGGCGTTGTCGAACAGGCGGACCGTGAGCTTCCGGTTGTTCCCCGTCGGGGTGCGCCAGTAGCAGAAGACCCACGCGACGTCGTTCTGGTCCACGACCCCGTTCGGGAAGAAGTAGTAGTTGGCGTTACCCGGCGGAGGGAACACCTGCTGGGCGGCGTTCCACGTCGCCCCGCCATCCAGCGAGACTTTCGCCGAGGAGACGACGGCGGTCTGCGTCTGGCATCCGCTCGCGTACGCAAGCGTTTCCCAGACGTAGATGAGTTGTCCGTTGACATTCGGAACGGCCGCCCGGAACAGCGGGAAGCTGACGCGGGCGATGTTGCAAGGGCTCGCCGTCCCCTCGTTCTTCTCGATCATCACGACCGACCACGAGCCGGTGTACGGCGGATCGAGATAGCCGACCCGGGCCCACGATTGTGCGTCCGCGTTCGTCTCGGCGGGGTCGCTTCCCGTCCACGTCACGGCAACGCGGTTCTTGAGACCGCCCGCGGTGAACCGGACGAGGCGGAGGTCGTTCGGATCCTCGTTCGTGTTGATGACCATCGTCTGCGTGAAGGGCAGGTTCGGAAGGCCCGTGGTCGCGTCGACTGTCGCATGCGCGACCCACACGTTCACCCCGCCGGTCAGACCGTTCGGGGAGACGGCGGACGTCTTCCGATACGCGATGAAGATGTGGCGGCCCGCCACGGGATCGTCGAACGTCAGGACGGATGGATCGAGCTCGTCGACGGTGGCATTCGTCACCTGGAGGGCATACGGGATTCCCGCGCCAAGGACTTCGGCGCGAACGCCGATGAAGTCGGAGGCAGGGGTCGAGCTCGTATCGTTTTGGCTCGTCCCACGGATGTCGAACTGCTTGACGCCGGGCGTGGCGACCGCGCTTGCCGTGATCACCGCCAATCGGTCCTCCGACTGGCCGCTCGCGAGGTCCACGAGGTTCGAGGGCAAGAAGCTCACGGAAATGTCGGCCGGGCTCGTCGACGTCAGCAGAACGGTGTCGGGGTTCGTCCCGTAGTTCAGGACCTTGAAGGGAATCGTCGCGGACCCGGACGGGGCCAACGACACGGCCGTCGGGTACGTCGTGCTCAGGTCCACTTTGTACGCGACCGAGGGCCCGACGTCCGCAGAGAAGACGAGCGCGAACGGGGCGGGGGTCGCCACACTGACGCCACGGACCTCGACGGTCCACGCGCCGGTCTCCGGCGACTGGACTTCAACCTGCTCGACGTTGTTGACGATGTCATACGAACCCTTCGTCGGGTCGGACCAGCCGTTCGTGTACTGGTTCCCATGGTACTCGTTCCCGCCGGGGGAGATGACGCGTAGGTCGAGATTCCGGTTCAGGCCGTCGCCTTGGACGTCGAGCCACGTGAGCGTGACCTTGAGCGGCACGTCGCCCTTCGCGACGTTCAGGTTCATGCCGGTCGGCGTCCACGTCGTCGGCGAGCTCATCGTC
>VBMQ01000055.1 GCA_005878375.1 Methanobacteriota archaeon
AGATGGAGATCCCCGGCCAAGGCTGGTTCGCGCTATTCCAGGACCCGGCCGGGACGAAGCTCGCGCTGTGGGAGCAGAATCCCAAGGCGATCGGCGGCCCGACCGACCGGCACGACGAGTGAGAAACCTTCTCGAATCCGAGAACGTCCTCGAGGGCCTCAAAGAGCGACTTGGCCCGCCAGACCGGTGAGCGCGGGCGGGAGGGCCTCGTGGGCGGCGCAGTCGCAGGAAGCCCCGGAAGTCCCGTACGGCCCGACGTCTAGGGAATGCGGAAAACCGTGGGCTTCCGCTCCTTTCATTCTTGATATTTTACGACTCGCCATTATATCCCGCACCCGACGTGGCACCTCGCCCATGTACGCGGAGACCGAAACGGGGGACGCCGGGGCGCCTCCGAAGACCGTCGACATGTACGAGTGCTCGAACTGCGGGGCTACGGTGGAGGCGGATTCGGTCATCTGTCCGCTGTGCGGGGAAGTCTTCGAGCTCGCCGCCTCGCAATTCGACGCGAAAGAACCAGAGCCCCCGGAACGGCGGAAGCTGGAGAAGATCGTCGCGGCCGCCTTNNNTTGTGACGAGACCAGCCTCTCCCGCCAACCCGAACACAACGACCACGACGACTACAACGAACACAACGACCACGATCGTCCACGGCGTCACGGAGGCGTCATTCTCCGCGAGTTCGACCACGCACGACGTTCCGATGCCCGGCACGGTGGCCGCAGGCGACCTGCTGATCGTCTTCCTCGCGACCCACGGCACCCCGAACATCGCGGCCCCGGCTGGGTGGACGTTCTTCTTCGGTTGGAATAGTTGGGGAGGACCCTCGAGCAAGTTCAGCATGTACGCGAAAGCGGCGAACGGAACCGAGGGAGGGACGACGGCCAACTTCCAAACATCCACCGCGGTCAAGGGAGCGGCCCAACTCTACCGAATTTCAAACTGGCGGAACAGCGGGGTCATCGCGAACGACGTCGAGGTCAACGTCACCGGATCGACGGACGCGAACCCGGATCCGCCGGCGCTGGATCCGACGAATTGGGGCTCCGAGAAGACGCTGTGGATCGCCGCCTACGGGGCGGACGGCGACAACGCCGCCACCGCCTATCCGGCGAACTACGGGAATGGCACGTATGCGGAATCGGACCAGTCGGCCACCTCGGCGAGCTTGGCGTCCGCGTATGTGATTCGCACCTCCGCCGCGGAGGACCCGGCTCCGTTTACGATCGCAGCCTCGTCGTTCTGGATCGGGTGTACCGTGGCCGTCCGGCTCGCGGCGTAGACTACCGAGCGGGCCTGCACGCCGTGTTGCGCATAGATTGAAGGGTGCCCCTGCCATACCCTGAGACCCCAAGGGGGAGTAGTCATGGCACAACCGAAAGAAGGAGAGCTCGTGCATGTGGAGTTCCATTCGAACGACCCGGTGCGGACGAAGCGGTTCTACGGCGAAGTCTTCGGGTACAAGTTCGAGGAATTCCCGGAGATGAACTACACGATGTACAAGGCGCCCGGCGGGCCCGCCGGCGGGATCATGAAGGTCATGGAGAACCGACCGCCGCAGGTCCTGAATTACCTGATGGCGAGCAACATCGAGCAGACGCTGCGGAAGGTCAGCGCCGCGGGCGGCGCGGTCCTCCAGCCGAAGATGGAGATCCCCGGCCAGAGAACCTGCCGCGGCCGCGGCCCGCGCGGAAGCCCGCGACGCGGAAGACCGCGGCGAAGGCCCGGCGGAAGCGCAAGTAGGCGCGAAGGGTTCTTGAGCGGTGGGCAAATCCTGCCGCGTGCCCCACCGGACTCAATTGGGACAGGGGACGGAACGGCCCCATGTGCTCGCGGTCGGGATTGGCGGGGCGGGGTGCAACACGCTCCGCGCGATCTCGCCTTCCGAGACTCTTGAGCGCTTTGCGGTCAACGACCTCCCGCATCCCTCGATGGCGGGGATCAAGCGGCGTGTCTTCCTCGAGAAGACGGGGCTCCGCGAGATCGCCTCGATGGACGAAACCGCCGTGCGCGCGCTCGCGACGACCGCGGAGCAGGCGATCGCGGTCGAGATGGCGGAGGCGGACCTCGTCGTCCCGATCGCCGGCCTTGGCGGGGAGATGGGGTCGTGGGGCGCGAGCCTCGTGGCCCGGGTCGGGGCGCTGAAGGGCGCGACGGTCCTCGCGGTCGCGACGACGCCGTTTTCCGCGGAAGGGATGAACCGCCGTGGGGTCGCGGAGGAGGCGCTCCGCGTGCTCCGCACCCACGCTCACGGCGTGCTCGCGATGCCGAACGACCCGTTGCTGAAGCTCGCGCCGAACCTCCCGCTCCTCCGCGCCTTCGAAGTCCTCTCGCGGTTGGCGGTGCAGCCGATTCAAGACCTTGTGCGCGTGATGACCCGCGAGGATTTGGCGGCGCTGAAGGCGCACCTCCGCGTCGCGAAGGACTGGCGGCTCGGCATCGGCGAAGGATTTGTCGACCATCCGGAACTTGCGGCCGTCGAGGCGGCGTTCCGCTCACCGTGGATTCCGCGCGACCCCGTCGACGCTCGCGGCGTCCTCCTGTTGATGAGTTTGCCCGAGGTCTCGGACTGGATGACGAGAGCAATCGTGGAAGACGTGGATCTCCGCGCGCCGCGGGCCGACGTGCTGTGGGGTGCGTTCGAGGACCCGGCCGCGGACCGCGTGCGGGTCTCCGTCCTCCTCGGATTCTGAAGCGCCTACGCAAATCGCTCGAGCACGATCGCGCCCGCCCGGTCGAACCCGAGGGACTGGAAGTACGCGACGAGGTCGCCCGAGTACCACTCGACGAGCGTCTTCACGCGCCGGATGCCCCGCGCCCGCATCTCCTTGAGGAACGCCTGCCCGAGCTTCTTCCCGAGGCCCGCGCCCTGGTGGCGGGGGTCCACGCCGACGACCTTGATCCACGCGACCTGGCGGTCCTCCCCGAACTCCCACGGGGCGACGTCCCCGACGAGGAAGCCGCCGACCGCGCCGTCGACCTCCGCGACGAGGCACACGCCCTCGCGCGCCTTCAGCATCGCCGCCAAATGCTTCCGCAGGGAGCCGACGCGCTTGCTCCACGTGATCTGCTTCTCGATCGACGACACCGCCGCCAGATCCGCAGCACGCATCGGCCGGATTCGCACGCCCATCGCCGCCACCTCACTCCACGCGGATGACCTTCACGCGCTTCCCCACCCAGTCCGGCGGGAGGTACACGCGGCCGCTGTTCCCGCTCCGCTTCACGACCTTCTCGAGCATCTCCTGCCCGAAGACCTCGAACTTCGCGACCGCGCGTGACGCCTTCCGGGCCATCGGAATCTCCGGCGGGGATAGCTACGACGTGATTATACCCGTTGCCGTCAGTACGCCCACGCCTTCCCGACCGGCTCCCGTGGGGCGCGCTGGTCCCAGTACGGGCGCGTCGTGAGGTACTTCAGCTTCGCCTCGTAGAGGTCGCCGTAGAGCGCCTTCTCGTCCCGGTGCATCTTCGCGAGGATCCGCGACGCCGCCTGCGGGCCCACGCCGTACACGCTCATCGCGATCACCGCCTTGCGCCCGTACACCGCCACGAGGTCCGCGCCCTGGCGGGCCCGCACGAGCTCCTTCTCCTCCTCTTCGCTCAGGTCCATCCCCATCTGGCGGCGGGTGAACGCGTCGCGGATCGGCGTGCCGTGCCACGACAGCGCCGCCAAGATCGCGGAATTGCACTGCGGGCACCCGGGCTTCTCCGGCAGCGTCCCGACTTCCCGGTCGAGGTCCACGTTCCCGCAGGCGAAGGACAGGAGGTTCACGCGCTCCGTCATCAGGAACTGCCGCATCCGCTCGACGTTCGCCTCGCGCTCCGCCTCCGGGGAGAACAGCTCGGGCGCCTCGACGTACCGCCGGACGATCGGGTAGCCGAGCGGCGTGGGCCCCTTCGCTTTGAACGTCACCACGCGCAGCGTGCCCTCCCGGATGCCCCGATAGATCCCGCGGACGCCGTCAAAGTCCACGTGCTCGAGGAACGTCTCCCGGCGCGCCTCGTCCTCGATCGGCGTCCCCTTGAAACGGACCTCGAAGCTGTTCAGCTCGTCCGCCGGGATCAGAAGGCCGCGCGCAATCGCGCCGAACCGCTCCGCAATCCCCTTCATCTGGAGGCCGAACGGAATGTGGTCCCGCACGAGGATGTCGAGGCTCCGCTCGACCTCGGCGTCATCGATGCCGAATAGGAAGGCGGTGAGCTCACGCAGGTCCACGTCCTCCGTGGTCGTGGTGAGCTCGAGCAAGATGCGATGCGCGTCCGCCCACCAGAACCGGACGAGGGTGCGGCGGGCGAGGAACTCCTCGATCATGTCCCCGAACGTGTTGTTCACGACCTCGCCGAACGGGGCGTGGACGATCAGGTACCGCCCGAACGCCTCGACGAGGATCGTCCGCTCGTCCGGGATCGGGGCCTCGAGGGCCATGTGGCCCGCCACGAGGTCGACGACGCGCCGCGCGGCGGACTTGTTCAACGCCCACGCCCCCGCCAATTCTTCGGCGACATCCCCAGTCGCGTCCTCCCGCAGTTTGGCGGCGATCTCCCCGCGGAGGCGCGCCGTTTCTTGCGCTACCCCGATCGGAACGGGTAGGATGTCCCCATCCCATCCGGGGATCCGCGCGGTGGGGTCCTCGACGGGGTTCACGAACACGCGCCCGTCCCGGCCGATCTCCCAGATGCGCCACGTCCGCCCGCGGATGATGAAGCTCACGCCCTTCCGGGCGCGGTAGACCATCTCTTCTTCACCGAGGATGCCGACCGGTTTCATCCCCGTGAGATCGATGACGGGATAGGTCCGCTCGTCGCGGATCGTCGACAGGTTCTGGAAGTAATAGTCGCGCCCTTTGGCGGTGATGACCAAGTCCCGGCCATCGGCGCGAAGGAGCTTGAGGTGGACCATGAAGTCCGCGGTCTTGGTGAATCCGTCGGCGATTTGGCGGTACGGCCACGCGCGACGGACCACCGCCCGAATCCGGTCGCAATCCGCCCTCCCGCCCAGGTCGAGGACGCAGCCGACGATCTGGTGGCCGAGGACGTCGAGGGCTCCGACGTGGATCCGCAGCGGCTCGAGCTCTCCGCGTTGCGCGCGTCGGATCACCGCCAAACTCTCGAGGACGTCGTCCGCGCTCACGGCGACGATCGTCCCCTTGCTCGTCCGCGATAGCGTATGACCGGCGCGACCGACCCGCTGCACGAGGCTCGTCGCCTGGCGGGGGCTCATGTACTGGAGCGCGTGGTCGACCGAGCCGATGTCGATGCCAAGCTCGAGCGTCGAGGTCGCGACGAGGGCCTTGAGGCCGCCGGTCTTGAACTCCGATTCCGCCTTCTCCCGGGCCTCGCGCGGCAGCGACCCATGATGGACGCCGACGGAGGCGTTCAACATCCCGAAGCGGGAACTCAGAAGCTCGGCGTTCGTCCGCGAGTTCACGAAGACGAGGGACGAGCGGTGTTCTTCGATCGCGTCCTGCATGAATGTGAGGCTCGCCGCGACCTCCGGCGAGATGAACAGTTGGCGGGCAAGGGCGAAGTCCTCGTCGTTCGGCTTCGGCCACTCGACGCGGTACTCCATCTGCTTTGGCGGGGCGACCTGGACGACCTCGAGCGGGGCCTCGCCGCCAAAGAGCGCCGCCACTTCGGCGGGGTTCCCGACCGTCGCGCTGAGGTTTCCCGCCACTTCGCGGAGCCGTTCGAGCGCGACCGTGAGCTGGATTCCCCTTCGATCCTTCGCGAGCTGGTGGACTTCATCGACGATCACGTGCCGAACCCATTTCAGGTGCGTTCGCAGCCGTTTGGCGGGGAGGATTGCTTGCAGTGTCTCGGGTGTCGTCACGAGAAGGTCGGGCGGCTTCACCGCCTGCTTTCGGCGCGCGCTCTGCGGGGTGTCGCCGTGCCGGATTTCCACGCGGATCCCGAGCTTCTGCGCCCACCACTCGATCCGTCGCTGCATGTCGCGGTTCAGCGCGCGTAGAGGGGTGACATAGAGGGCGCCGATGCCCGTCTTCTCCCGAGTCGTCAGCCGGTCGAGGACCGGGAGCAAAGCTGCCTCCGTCTTCCCGCTGCCTGTCGGCGAGATGATCAGGACATTCTCTCCCGCCAAAAGACGCGGAACGGCGGCGGCTTGGGGCGCGGTCGGCTCGCCGATCCCGAGTTCCCGGAGGAGTTCTTGGATGCGCTCCGAGAGGGATGCCAAGGCTGACCCGAGAGGGCTGAAGCTACCCCATGAACCGATGGAGGACGCGAGGCCTACGCTTCGTGCTCGTGGTGGTGCCCTTCGTGCGCGTCCGGTGCGCCTTCGCCCTTCGGGTTGAAGGACTTGCCGCACCCGCACGTGGACCAGTTGTTCGGGTTCGAAATCAGGAAGCCGGAGCCGGCGATCGTCTCCTTGTAGTCGACCGTGGAGCCGTCGAGGTATTTCGCGGATTCGTCGTCGATCACGACGCGGACCCCGTTGTTGTGCACGACGTTGTCGCCCTCGCCCGCCTTGTTGTCGAGCGCAAGGCCGTACGACATGCCGGAGCAGCCGCCGCCCGCGACGTAGACGCGGAGGAACGAGTCCTCGGTCGTGCCGTGCTTCTGGATGAGCTCTTTGAGCTTCGCCGCTGCGGGCTCCGTGACGAGGATCTGGACCATGGTGACTCCCGGCCCTAACGAGACGGAGGCCGCACTTAAACGTTTCCCTTCTGGTTCGAACGGCGGATTCAGAGGGGTCGCCCCATGAAGATGCGTTCTTCCGCGAACCCGTCCGCCGTGTAGAGCGCGCGGGCCGCGACGTTGCTCGCCGCGACCTCGAGCTTGAGCTTCCTGTATCCTTGGGCCCGACACCAGTCCTCCGCGGCCGCGAGCAGGCGCCGCGCGACGCCCCGCCGACGGGCCTCCGGCGCGACCCACACGTCGTACACGAACCCGAACGGCACCGGGCTCAGCATCGTCGACGCGGAGCCGACGATCGCGTATCCCAAGATGCTCGCGTCCGGCCCCTCCGCGACGAGGATCGAGTTGTCGGTGGACTCGAGGACCTGTTTCGCATGCGGGCGGAAATGGCGCTCCAACGTCGCGCGGTCGAAGTGGCGGCGCTCGTCGGGCGGGAGATCGTTCCACACCGTTTCCATCGTTGCTTTCCAGATGAGGTCTTGGTCCTCGCGCGTCGCTTCTCGGATGCGGATGTCCATCCCCCTCGCCCCCCCCGTTAACGGAAGTGATAACCACGGGCCACCTCTTATATGCGCTCCTCCGAGTGGTCACCACGTGCTGGAATCCCCCTGCCCGCGGTGCGGGGAGCCGAGCACGGACGGTCTGTGCGGTCGCTGTGTCGCATACGTCCTCCGCTTCGAGCCGTTCCTCCTCCGGCCCGGGCTCCCAGGCCCCGCCATCGATCGCGAGGCGCGCCCGCCAACCGCGTGGCTCACCCTGAGTCCGAGTGCGCCCGTTCGGTTCGGCAAGCCGTCGGCCCGGCGCGAGGACGACGCGTTCGCGATCCAGTTCCTCCGTCACCTCGGTCTGCCTGACGGCGGGAAGGCCGTGCTGACGCGCGAGGACCGCGCGACCCTCCACCGGCTCCTCCGTCGATGGGCCCGGGCGCCCCCGGTGGCCGAGCCGCTGCGGGGCATGGTCCGTGCTTTGTACGCGGAGGCGGCGTCGTTGGCGGACCTGCCAGCCCCGATTGCCGCGGAATTTCGATCGTTGGCGGGGCCGCCCGCGGTGGTCGAAGAAACGGCCGGGCCGGCACCACCGCCAATCTCGATCCCGGCTCCGGAACGCGCCCCGAACCGCGAGGTCGCTCCGGCGATGCCGCTCCCGCCTCCCCCGCCGCCGCCTCCGCCCGAAGCGGATGAGGCGCACGTGCTCACGGAACTCCGCGTGGAACTCGACTCGAAGAAGGAGGAGCTCGCGCGACTCCTCGCCGATCAACGACAGGAGATGGACCGGCGCGCCGGGATGGTCGAGTCCCAGCTGCAGGAGGTTCAACGTCGAGAGGCCCTGATCGCGGAGAAGGACCGCGCCGTCGGCGAGGCGGAACGACGACTCGAGGCGCGCGCGGTGGAGTTCCAGCGCCAGGCCTCCGAGATCCAGGCGGGCGACGCGAAGCGGTCCCTCTTCTTCCGCCTCTTCTCGATGGAGGGCGTCGGTCGCGAGACCGCCAAGGCCCTCTCCGAGGCGTTCGTCACCGAGGAGCGGATCCGCACGGCCACGGCCTCCGACCTCGCGGCCGTTCCGAACGTGCCTCCGGAAGAGGCCGCCCGGATCCGCGACGCGTTTTCGGGCGGCGAAGCGCCCGCGCGGCGGGATTTGCGCGAGAAGGTGCAGGAGATGCTCGAGGACGGAGAGACGGAGGCGGCCGTCGAAGTCTTCGATGAGCTCACGCGACTGAACCCCGAGGACATCGAGGCATGGACGAACCGCGGGGAGCTGCTCGCGACGTTGGGCCGAACGGATGAGGCGATCGCGTCGTACGAGAAGGTGCTCGAGCTGGACCGAGACCAGAAGGCCGCGCGGTCGGAGCTTGCGAACCTCCTGTTCGAGAACGGGGACTTCGGCGCCGCCGCGGCGAACTTGCAGGACCTGTTCCACCAGGCCCGGGAGCAGGTCGGCGACTGGCTCCGGCGGGCCGCGACGCTCCTCGACGACGGCAAGATGACGGAGGCGACCCTCGTGTACAACGCGGTCCTCGACGGGGACCCGCAGAACCTCACCGCGGGCCTCGCGCTCGGCGATCTCCTCCTCGCGATGGGCGACGCGGACTCCGCGGACCGGGAGTACACGCGTGCCCTCCAGCACCACCCCGACGATCCCGAGGCGCTCCTCAAGAAGGGCCTTCTATTGAACCGCCAAGGCCGGTGGGGCGCGGCGGTCCAGCTGTTCAACCGCGCGATCTCTGTCCGCTGGGACTACCGCGACGCGTGGGCCGCGAAGGGCCAGGTCCTGCTCGCGCAAGGGAAGTCCGGTGAGGCGCTCGAGTGCTTCGACCGGCTCGTCGCGTTCGACGACCGCCGCCACGATGGGTGGCTTGGCAAGGCGGAGGCGCACCTCGCGCTCGGGGAGAACAACAAGGCCGCGGAGGCCGCGGGCCGGGCGCTCGCGCTCGATAAGGGGAACAAGCACGTGCAGGAACTGCTCGAGCGGCTCCGCGAGTCTACGGACCATCCGCGGGAGGGCGCTGAGGTCGTGTCCCCGCCGCCGCAGGAGACGTTCGACGCCGGCGTCCTCATCGAAATGGCGGACGCGCTCCTCGACACGGGCGACCCCGAGTCGGCGATCCGCGCGTACAACGAGATCCTCTCGCAGAACCCGAAGGACGCCCGCGCGTGGTTCGGAAAGGGCCGGTCGCTCCACGGTCTCGAGCGGTACGGCGAGGCGGTCCGTTGCTTCACGGCCGCAGTCGAGAACGATCCAGCGAGCGCGGAATACACACGTTGGCTCGCGGTCTGCGAAGAGCGCTGGCGGAAGGAGGGCGCATGATCGACGGTCGCGCGCTCCCGAGCGCCGCCGCCCTCGAGGACGTCCTCCGGCAAGGCCGCGAGGCGCTCGCGGCGGGCGAAGTCGAAGGGGCGTTGCGGACGTTCGACGCCGCCCTCCGGATCAAGCCGACGTACGCGCCCGCGTGGCGGGCGAAAGGCCGCGCCCTCCGGGTCGCAGGGAACGCGAAGGGCGCGCTCGACTGCTATGCGGAGGCGCTTCGCCACGAGCCGGGCGACGAATCGTCGTGGCTCGGTCTCGCGCTCGCGCTCCACGCCCTCGGTCGGCGGACGGACGAGATGCTCGCGTACGAGGAGATGCTCCGCCGGAACCCGCGGAACGTCGCGGCGTGGACGAATCGCGGCGTGACGCTCCACGAGGAAGGGCGATATGAAGAGGCCCTCGCGTGCTACGATCGGATCCTCGCGAACCGTCCCGAGATCGCGGCGGCGTGGAACAACCGGGGCGCGGCTCTCCTCCGGCTCGGGCGCCCCGAGGAAGCGCTCGCCGCGTTCGACGAGGCGCTCGCGCTCGACCCCGGATTCTCGGACGCCGCCGCAAACCGGAGGACCGCGTTCACGCAACTCGGTCGCGAGGCTGCGGAACCCGCCCGGTTGTCGATCCCGCCCCCCGCGGCCCTCCCTCTCGCGAAACAACCGCGCGTTCTCGCGAACCTCGGCCTGCCCGCGATGGACGCGTGGCGGCGGAACCGCCCTTCGACCGCGGACGAGTTCGCCGGGCTCGCGATCACCCTGCTCGATGATGGCGCGCCGGAGGCTGCCCTCGCCGCGTACCGGAGGGCGGAGGGCCTCGGTGGCGGCGCCCTCGCCGCGATCGGCGGCGTCGTCGCGCTCGACGTCCTACACGATCCGAAGGCGACGGCGGAAGCGATTCGATTGGTTGCCTTCGCAGACGTTCCGCGGGCCGCGGTCCTTGCGGCGCGCGCGAAAGAATCCCAGGGAGACCTCGCGGGTGCCCGCACCGTGCTCGCGACCGCGCTTGAGCACCGCCCCGACCTTGGATGGCTGTGGCGGTGGAAGGCGATCCTCGAGCTGCGGCTCGACCTCGTCGGGGATGCGCGGGTCTCGATGGAGCGGGCCGCGAAGGAAGATCCGGGAGACCCCGAGGCGTGGGCGGACGTGGCCGCCACCCTTCACCGCGCGGGCCTCTCGGACGAAGCGTTGGGGGCATGCGACCGGGCTCTCGCTCTCGACGCGTCGTGCGCCCTCGCCCTGAACAACAAGGGCGTGATCCTCGCCGCGAAGGGTCGAGCCGAGGAGGCCGCCGCGGTCTTCCGTGACGCCGCGAAGCGGTCCGACGACGCCACGATCTCGTTCAATCAGGCGCAGCTCGCCGAGTCGCGCGAGCAGCTTCGGGCGGCGATGGAATTCTACGATGACGCCCTCGCCGCGGCTCCGAAGGACGCGGAGTTCTTGGCGGGGCGTCGGCGCGTGATCGGTCGCGTCGGTGCGCGGGACCGAAAGTCGCGGGACCGCTTCGTCGACCGGCTGTGCGAGGTTCCCGGCCTCGGGCCTGCGACCGCGAGACGGATCGTCGACACCGGCTTTGATTCCCCCGCCAGGATCCGGAATGCGGGCGAGGCGGACTTGCGCGACGTTGCCAAGCTCACGGAGGCGCAGGCCCGCGCCGTGAAGCGCGCGTTCCGAGTCTGAGCACCGACGGCACCGACACCGGGAAGGGACATAAGCTCCGTCGTGTTCCGCGCGCTCGTGGCGGCAATCCACCGCTCGGACATCCCGCACGTCTACACGGACGGGCAGCGCGTGTACACCGCGAACCTCGCGCCGGGCGTGGCGGTGTACGGCGAGCGGCTCGTTACGCAGGACGGCGTCGAGTACCGGACCTGGGACCCGCGGCGGAGCAAGCTCGCGGCGCTCGTGAGGAAGGGCGTCGGCGTCTTCCCGTTCCGCCGCCGGACGGACGTCCTGTACCTCGGCGCCGCGCAAGGGACGACCGTGAGCCACCTCTCCGACATCTGCGTGGAGGGCACGATCTACTCCGTGGAGGTCTCTCGCCGCGCGTTCCAGAAATTGTTCGAGATCTCGGAGCGTCGCCCGAACATCATGCCGATCCTCGGTGACGCGGGGGCCCCCGAGGCGTATCTGCGGATTGTCGGGCCCGTCGAGGCGTTGTATCAGGACGTCGCCCAGCGGGACCAGGTCGACATTTTCCGGAAGAACCTCCGGTTCCTTCGACCGGAGGGTGTCGGGATCCTCATCGTGAAGGCACGGAGCGTCGACGTCGCCGCCAAGCCGAAGGACGTCTACGCGGAGGTTCGGCGCGACCTTTCGACCGCGAACGTCGACGTCCTGGAGATGACGGAACTCGACCCGTTCGCAAAGGACCACGCGGCGTTCGTCGTCGAGAAACACTGAGGACCCACGGGTATCCATAAATACGGGGTCCGACTTCGGTTCCCTTCCTCAGGAGAAACCATGGCCCGCATGCATGCGCGACGGAAGGGGCGGTCGGGGTCCAAGCGGCCCCTCACCGCGAAGAGCCCGGATTGGGTCCCTGTCGAGGCGGATGAGGTCGAAGAGACCGTCGCTCGGCTCGCGGCGCAGGGGAAGCGGTCCGCGGAGATCGGCCTCATCCTGCGGGACCAGTACGCGGTGCCGAACGTCCGGCTCGCGACCGGGAAGACGGTCTCGGAGATCATGCGCGCGCGGGGCACGAAGTTCGAGATGCCCGAGGACCTCGGCGACCTCATGCGCAAGGCCGTGGAACTCCAGACGCATCTCAAGGCGCACCCGCGCGACCTGTCGAACCTCCGCGGGCTCCAGCTCATCGAGTCGAAGATCCGGCGCCTCGCGCGATACTACCAGGGCGAGGGCGTATTGCCGCCCGCCTGGGACTACTCCGTGAAGATTCAAGAGCTCGCCGCGAAGTAGGGGAGCCATGGCCGCGCCGCCGCCCCCCGGCGTCCCGGAGGCGCTGTGGTCGAGGATCCAGCAAGGCGTCGCGGACCTCGCGGGCGCGGACCGGATCCGCGTGCTGTGCCATTATGATGGGGACGGCGCGACGTCGGCCGCGGTCCTCGCGCGTGCGTTTTGGCGGTGGGGGAAGCCGTTCCACGTCAGCCTCACGTCCGTGCTCAACGACGCGACCGCTGCGCGCGTCCGGGAGGAGGGCGAGGGCGCCCTCGTCGTCGCGGACATGGGGAGCGGCCAGCTCGACACGGTCGAGGGGCTCGGGCGCGTCGCGGTCGTCCTCGACCACCATAAGCCGCCGCGAGACAGCGAGCGCCTCGTGCACGTGAACCCGCATTTGGCGGGGATCGACGGCGCGCACGGGGCGTGCGGGGCGACGCTCTCGTGGGCGTTCGCATTGGCGGTGGATGCGACGAACTGGGACTCGGCGGGCATCGCGATGGCGGGGGCGATCGCGGACCGGCAGCACATCCCCGGGTTCGATGGGATGAACGGGCCCCTGTTCGAGGAGGCGTTGCGTCATGGCGTCTTGCGGCGAGAGCGCGGTCCTGCGATCCCGGACCGGCCGCTCGGCGAGGCGCTCGCGTCCTCGTACCTCCCGTACTTCGCGGGACTTGCGGGGCGTCCCGACGAGGCGGGGAAGGCGCTCCGCAAGCTCTCCATCGACTCCGCCGCCGTCTGGCGCGACCTCGCCGGCGCGAAGCGTCAGGCACTCACGTCGTACCTCGCGACGCACCTCATGCGCCAAGGCGCAATCCCCGAGGCCGTCGAGATGCTCGTCGAGGACAAGTACTGGATCGAGGGGCTGAACCGGTACGCGGGCGATCTTGCCGACGCGGTGAACGCGTGCTGCCGGATGGGGGCAGAGGGCCTCGCGGTTGCGCTCGCGCTCGGCGACCCGGACGCGGCGCCGCAGGCAGAGGTCCATCGCCAGGCGTACGGGGAGAAGGTCCGCGCACACCTCGCGCGCCTCGAGCGGGAAGGTCCGTTCCAGCAGAAGCACCTCGCGTTCTTTTATTGCGACGACGCCGCGCTCGCGGGGAACGTCGCGGGGATCGCGATTCAGTACCTCTGGAGTGGCGCGCGGCCCCTCCTTGCGCTCTCCGTCGCCGACGGGTCGACGCGCGTGTCGGGGCGGGGGACGAAGGCGCTCGTCGCGCGCGGCCTCGACTTGGCGTCCGCCCTTCGGGAGGCCGCGGCGGCGGTTGGCGGCTCTGGTGGCGGTCATGACGTCGCGTCCGGCGCGACGATCCCGAAGGGCAAGGAGGAGAAGTTCGTCTCGCTCGTGGACGAACTCGTCGGCCTCCAGCTTGCGCCGAAGGCCGTCGCCGCGCCGGGGTAAATGCGGCGGCGCGACGTCCGCATCATGTTTAGATAGGCGGTTGCGCTACGAAGGCCGCGCATCAGTGGAATGGGGAGATACCGGTGAAGTGGATTACCAGGGAGAAGGCGAAGGTGGACCGGATTGCATGTCCGTGGCTCATCACGCGGTTCGTGGATCCGAAGGCGGAGTTCCTGTACGTGCCCCGGGAGCAGGTCCTCGAACGGGCGAAGGCGGAAAATGCGATCCCGTTCGACACGCCCGGCGCCGAGCTCCACCACTTTCAGGAGGACGGGGACGAGCGGTGCAGCTTCGACGCGATCGTCCGCAAGTACAAGCTCAAGGAACCGGCGTTGTTCGACATGGCCGAGATCGTGCGGACCGCTGACGCAGGGCCGAAGAAACGCCGCCCAGAGGGCGCGGGCCTGGAGGCGATGGCGCTCGGGTTCCGGACGATTGCGAAGGACGACCACGACAACATCCGCCTACAGTTCCCCGCGTACGATGCGCTGTACGCGTACTGCAAGCTGAGGGTCGAGGGGAAAGCGAAGCTGGAGCACGCGCCGGGATGAGCCTCCAACTCGCGGGGTTCATCGACTTACCTTCGCACGCGCGCGAGGGCGGGTTCGACCACGCGGCCTTGCATCGTCCCTCGGGGCGCCTCTACGTCGCCCACACCGCTAACGACGCCGTGGACGTGATCGACTCGCGGACGAACCGGTATGTGCGGTCCATCCCCGGCCTTCGTGAGGTGGCCGGGGTCTTGGTCTCCGAACAGCGCGGTTTCGTCTTCACCTCGAACCGTGGCGAGGACACCGTGGCGGCGTTCCCGGAAGGCCGCGAGGGCGAACTCGCGAAAATCAAGGTCGGCGTCCGCCCGAACGGGCTCGCCTTCGACCCTTCACGCGATCTGCTGTTGGCGGCGAACGTGGGCGACCCTGGCAAATCGGACGCGCACACGGTCACGTTCGTCGACGTCGCCCGGAAGGTGGTCGTTGGGAATCCGCGCGTGCCGGGACGCACCCGGTGGGCGGTGTTCGACGCCGCCTCCGGTCGGTTCTACGTGAACATTCGAGATCCTCCGGTGACAATTGCCCTCGATGCACGGGATCCGACTCGTGCCGCCACGGTCTTTCCGGTCCCTGCGAGGGGGCCCCACGGGCTCGCCTTCGACCCAGAGGGTCGGCGACTTTTCATCGCGTGCGACGACGGTTCGTTCGTCATCCTCGGAATGCCCGACGGCGACGTGATTGCAACCCGCGCACTGAGCGGCCCGCCGGACGTCGTTTCATTCCATCCGGCCAAGCGGCGCTTGTACATCGCAATCGGGGACCCTGGTGTGATCGACGTGTTCGACACGGAGACGATGGCGCACTTGGAATCGCGCGCGACGGAGAAGGGTGCCCACACCATCGCCGTCGACCCGTCGACAAGCCGGGTCTTCGCATTCCTCCCCGCAACGCACCGGGCGGCGGTGTGCGCGGACGAGGGATGAGGGGCGATCGGATGGAGCAGCGCGACATGTTCGTGGCGGCGGTGAAGAACGTGGCCCAACTGTGCGCCGTTGCGGCGATGACCGCGCCGAAGAGCGGCGGGCAACTCTTTCTGAAGGGGTCAAAGCCGTTCATCGAGACCGTGATCGTCGACGACAAGGAAACCCTCGGTCGCCTCGTTGCCTGGTTGCGCGAGCGGGGCGCCCAGCTCCAGAAACCCATCTTCTTCCGCGACGCCGAGACGACGGAGAAGGTCGACTTGATCCTGTTCATCGGATTGCAGAAGTGGTACCCCCCGATGTACGACTGCGGTGCCTGCGGGTATGGCACCTGCCAGGAGTTCCTGCAGGACGCCCCCACGCACCACGACGAGGGGTCGGAGGACTGGGAGTTCCTCGGCCCGGTATGCCAAATCCGTTGCGTGGACTTGGGGATCGCGGTCGGTTCCGCGGCGAAGCTCGCGGGCATGAACAACATCGACACTCGCTGTCAGACCCGCGTAGCAGCGGCTGCCCGCCACCTCGGCATCATCAAGTCGGACTTGGCAGTCGCGCTATCCATGAGCGTGAGCCACAAGAACATCTTCTTCGATCGGACGATGCCGTCCTTGGACAAGACCCGATCCGGCGTCGCCGTCGAACGCAAGGAGGCCCCGGGACCGCCGTAAAGGGGCTCCTCCACCATGTAGAATTCCGCGACCGGGCGTTCTATGGGCCGCCGGTCGCGCTCTCTTCCGGCGGTCGCACTCGCCGGAAACTACGGTACATCGCGGCGTCGTAGACCAACTTCAGAGTCCCTGCCGCAACCAGCGGCGTTCCAATCCACGTGTTCGCGAGCGCATACCCCGCCAGGGAGGGGCTGATCGACGAGGTCACCGTGCGCGTCGTGTTCGTGAGCCCCGCCGCGGCCGTCCGGTCCGATTCCCCCACGATCGCCATGACGTACGATTGCCTCGTGGGCACGTCCATCTGCGACAGCGACTGCCGGGATAACAACAGGAGAACGGCGATCAGTACCGTCGGAGCGAAGGCGACGCTTAGGAGGAAAATATTCGATGGGACATGGCTGAAGACCATCGTTCTCAGGAGACCGATTCTCCGCGCGATGCGCTCGGCCAGGAGGAAGGACAGCGCGGTCACGATCTGGCTCGCGGCGAAAATCGCGCCCAGGGCCGACAGGTCGAGTCCGAAACGGAGGTGGAAGTAGTAAGAGAGGATGCTCTGTCCGATGAAGCCACCGCCAAACGCGTCCACGGCGAACAAGGCGGAAAGCTTGAACACGATGGGCCGGGCCGGGGGTGAGAGCGCGACGCGCCTCGCCCTGCCGCCGTCCGCCTCGACTAGGCCTGATAGGCGGGAGAAGATTAGCGCCCCCAGGAGTCCCGAGACCAAGTACGCGAGGAACAGGGGACGGAACCCAATGTACTGCGGGAGTCCGGCGAGGAGGGCTCCGACCGATGATGCCCCGTAACCGACAAGGTTGTAGACGCTGAATGCCAGAGTCCTCCGATTTGAGGGGGTGGTCTTCGGAAGCATGCTCTGCTCGAGCGAGAGGAACGGCCCGACCTCGCCCGCACCCACCGTCATGTTGCCGACGATGCCCGCAAGGACAGGGGCCCACCAGTCCGTCGACACGAACAGCAGGGCTCCTGCGGCGGCGTCCGTCAACGCGAAGAACACGAGGGTCCTCCGGCGGCCGATTGAGTCGGCGACGAAGCTGATCACGAACGTGTACAGCGCGCTTGTTAGGACCGTCAAGGTCAGGACGACTCCGACCGCGATCGGGGAGAAGCCGAGTTGGTCGAGGTATACTCCGTAGAGGACGCCGAGGAATCCGTACGGCGCGGTGCGGACCGTCTTCTCGAGGAGGATGATCTTCCCGTCTCTGTCGATCCAATCTCCGAAGGACACCGAGGACGCCGGGCGACCACATCCCCGAAAGGGGATAAGAACCGGACCGTGGGCGGGGCGGCTCGCGACGAACCTCACCCTCACGGATGTGGCGGCTCCCCAGAATGGATCCGCCACCGGGCCTCGGTCGCCTGGTACTCGACGACGCCGTCGATCGTAACGAGGTCGCCGATGCGGACGACCCGCTCCGATCGCCGCCAATCCCATCCGTCGACGAACACGGCCACGCGGAACTCGGCGCCGTCGCCCTGGTCTCTGGCGGTGAACGCGCTTCCGAGGAGTTCACCGGGTTCGACGGTCACGTTCCGCAGGAGGACCGGTTGCCCGAGGAGGACGCCGGGGCACGCCGCGAAACTCGCGACCGTCGCGTCAACGGTGACCGGCTCGGGTGCCGCAAACACCTCACACCGTCCCCGGCTCGGAGTCGGCCCGTCACGTTCGCGGGGCCGGGCGTCCATCCGTCCCCGGCGAACGCCCAGACCTCGGCTCCGCCCTGTCGAAGACGGGCATGGCGGGAATCGATAATCGCTCGGAGGTCGGCCACGGCCGCCCGTGCGAGGACCCGCTCCCCTTCGAGCCGCGGCGCGTTGCGGGCGATGAACTCCAGAGACAGGAGGTTCGTGGGCGCGGGCGCCACGACCGTCACGCCACCAACGTCGTCCGAGAAAATCTGGAGGGAACCGTCAGACCCGAATAACGTCCCGACGACATCGACCAACGCACCGGGCGCGACGAGCGTAGGATCCGTGATCGCGTTCGGCCGCGCGACCACGCGGACCGTCGCGAAATCCCCGTAGTCGATGAGGACGATCGACGCGTCGCCGCCATCCGTGGTGGAGACACGATGCACGTGGCCGCGGACCCGCACGGACGATCCGGCATCCTCCCCGCCAATCTCGTGGATCGCGACCGACCGCGGGGTGATCGAACGCGCGTGGAGGAAGAGCGCGCAGAGGCCGAGGAACGTGAGCGTCAAGCATGCCGCGACGGCCCGCCGGCGGGGGAACACACCTCCTCATCGGACGATGCCGCCAAAGAAGCCCCGTGTTGCAGGTACGGGGAACCGTCAGTACCCGTCGAGGAGCTTCCCGACCTCGCGCATCTCGAGGTCGAGCTTCACCGCGGGCGACTCGAGGACCTCGAGGTTCCGCTCGAGCAGGGCGAGCTCCTTCTCCTCGAGCGCCTCGGGCGAGCACGGGATGAGCACGACGGCCTTGCGCTGCATCACGAACTCGTTCACGTGCTCGACGAACATGAGGGTCTGCAGGAAGCCGTTGTTCACGACGAGGTACTCAAGCCCGTCGAGGAGGACGACAGCCTCGCCCGCGTGGTCCTCGATGAACCGGGAGATCGTCTTCGCGAGCGTGCCGATCGCGGTCGGGTTGTGGTAGTCCTCGCCCGGGGTGTGGCTCAGCCACAGGACCTTCACGTCGGGCAGGGACCGCTCGCGGCGGACGCGCTCGGGGTACAGGCGGGTGACGACGAGCCCCGGCAGCCCGTCCGCGACGAGCTGTTTGAACAAGCGGTACGCGAGGTCCGGCTTCTTTTCCTCGACAAGATAGCAGACGCCCCGGGAGAGTTCTAGGGCGGCGGCCCGATCCTCGCTCCCTCCCCCCGACATGGCGTCACCCGTATGCGCACCCATCCCACCTCCCCACCCCCCTCTCGATATTTCAAGATATCCGGACCGTTATCATTTCGCGGCGGACCTTGGTCGAAGGGAGGTTTCGATGAGCTGCGCGAGCGGTTTCGCGGGGACTTCGGGCAACGAGATCATCGTCGTCTTCCCGACGACGCCCTCGCCCGACAATTTCGCCTCGATCAGGCCGAGGGCGTCGAGTTCCTTGAGGTACTTCCAGAACTGCGTGTGGCCGCGCTTCTTCTCCCCGAACTCCTCGCACGCGATCGCGTACGCCTCCTCGGCCTCGCCCGTCGTGACGTACGTCTTCTTCCGCGCCTTGCGCGCGACCGCGAGGAGGACGAGTTTCCGGGTGACGTCGAGCCCCTTCAACCGGTCCTCAACGTGCGTCGGATGGACCTCGCCCTTCGCGCCGCGGACGTGCTCGGCGCCGACCTCGCCCGCGTTTTCGTCGTCCGCCGCCAACCCCGCGTACAACAGGATCTCGATCGCCCGCCGCGCGTCGCCGTCCTCCGCCGCCAAATCCGCGACGAGGTCGATGACTTCGTCCGGCACCGTGGCGGGGTGGAACGCGAGGTCCGCGCGGTACCGCGCGATGTCCCACAGCTCCTTGCGCGTGTAGCGCGGGAAGTCGACCTCGTTCCCCCGCCGGAACGTGCTGCGGGCCGCCGCGTCGAGCTTGTCGAGCGCGTCCGCCTTCTGCGAGATCAGGAGGAGGGAGACCGTGCTGCGCCCGCCCTCCTCGCCCCACCGCGTGAACGTGTACACGAGCTGCGGGCCGCTCTTCTTCAGGAGCGCGTCCGCCTCGTCCAGGATCACGATCAGGTGGACCTTGTGCCGCTCGAGCTGGCCGCGGAGCGTCTGGAGCTTCTCCGGAATTGAGAACCCGCGGTCCGGGAACCGCTCGTCGAACTTCTTGAGGATCGCGAGGAGGACCGAGTCGTCGCCCATCCGCTGGCGGCAGTTCACGAGGACATATTCGGCCGCCTTCCCCTTCTCGGGGGCCGCGCGCCCCAGGTCGGTCGCGAAGCGGCGGGAGAGGTGCGTCTTGCCCGTCCCGACGGGGCCGTGCAGGAACGCCGTGCTCGACGCGCCGGCATCGAGGAGCGGGCGGAAGAGGGACTGGAGCCGCTGGAGCTGCGCATCGCGGTGGAGGAGCGTCTCCGGCACGAAGTCGAAGGAGAGCTTCGCCTTATCCTTGAATACGGTCCCGCCGCGGAGGGCCATCGGGCGCTCGTATGCCCGGGACCGCCATAAACTCAACGGGGCCAAAACCTAATGAAGGCACGGGCGTTGGGCGCGTCATGGCCGAGGACCACATCGTCGAGAAGGTGCTCCGGGACACGATGGGGGCCGTCCACACGGAGGACCTGTTCGTCGAGGCCGTCCGCGACCTCGTGAAGGACGAGGTGAAGGCGTACATCCACGCGCGGCTCGAGGCGAACCCCGCGCTGAAGATCGAGATCCGAGCGGCGGTCAAGGACCTCATGGAGGCGAAGCTCCGGGAGGCGTACGCGTTCGTGAAGCTGGCGAAGGCCGGGACGAAGCTCGGCCTTGAGCTCGTGCCGCCAGAGATGCGCGACGAGGTCACGAAGGAGCTCGCGCGGATCATCGAGAAGGAAGTCGGCGCGATTCTCGAGCGGTCTGGCTAGGCCCGGCGGCCAAGACTCACCGCCAAACCTTTATCCACCCCATCGGGGGATTCCGCGGGGCCGATGTCCTCGGAGGCCAAGGCGGTCCTGCAGACGCTCTCCTTCGGCGAGCTCAAGAAGTTGGCCGCCGACTATCTCGTCGAGACGAAGGGGTGGAAGGGCAAGCCCGCGTTCGTCGCGAAGCTCGCGGACGTCCCGGAGATCGAGATGGCGCTCGCGTCCGTCCCGTACCGAGTTCGGGCAATGCTCACCCCGAAGAGCGTCCCCGCGATCAAGAAATTGGCGGGGGAACTGGGCGTCGATGTCGCGGGAGGCAAGAACAAAGCGGACCTCGTCGCGCGGATCGCCGCAAGCCCCGCCGCGGAAAAGCTGTTGGCGAGGCCGACCGCGGCCGCTTCCGTCACACCTCCGCCGCCAACGCCCCCACCGCCGAGGCCCGACATGGGCAACGCCCTCGCCGACCCCGTGATCTTCCAAGGCCGCAATCAGGACGTCGACTTCGGTCTCGTCGAGGATGTGCTCGACCAAGCGAGGATGCGGTTCGAGGAGCGGAACTTCGATCGCACCTTGGAACTCTCGCGCGAGGCCTTGCTTCTCGCCCGCGGGACGGAGGAAGCGTTCGAACGGGCGGCATGGGCGTACGCCCTGCTCGCCGCGCAACGCTTGATCGATGAGAGCGGCCGCGTCGGACGGGACGTCGAGCCCGCCGTCGGCATGCTCCGCGATGCGAAGACCGCGTACCTCTCCGGTAATCTGCGCGCGAACGAAGAACTCCTGATGAAGCTCCAGTCCGCAACGAAAGCCCTCTACTCCGAGGATGTCCGCCGCCTGCGCGCGGCGATGTACGCGGCGCGCGACCTGATCGCCCAGAGCGCGCACGTCGGTGCCGACGTCACCGCCGCGGAGGAGGCGCTCGCCCACGCGCGGGACGCGATGGACCGAGGCGACCACACGCGGGCCCGGCAGCTCGTCGAGGAGACGAACCGGCTGAACGACGAGGCGCTCCAGCGGCGGGTGAAGGAGATTGAGGGCGAGATCCCCGTGGCGCACCGCGCGATCGAGGAGGCCCGGCACGTCGGCGCGGACGTCGACGAGGCCGCCCGGCTCCTCGACAAGGCGAAGGTTGCGATGGCCCGGCGGGAGTACGTGCTCGCGGCGGAGCTCGTGCAGCGCGCGGAGCGGTCCACGCTCGAGGGCCAGCACCGCCAAATCCAGAAGGCGATGGAACTCCGGATGCGCCAGATCGAGAAGGCGCAACGGATCGTGAACTACCTCGTGCCCGTGATCGACGAAGCGGCGGGGTACGACCTGCCGATCGATCAGGCGCGCCGGTGGCTCGCGGATGCGCGGAGCGCGCTCGACCAGGGCGACTACGTGAACGGGACCTCCTTCGCGAAGCAGGCGCAGGACGAGCTGTTCGCGCTGATCCCGAAGATGCTCGAGGGCCGCGCCCGCGCGGGGATCGTGAAGCCGACCGCGGGCCGGTGCGCGGCGTGCGGGTCCCCGGACGTCCTCTTCATGGACGACGGGTGGTCGCGGTGCAACGCGTGCGGTGCGGAGTGGCGGTGGCGCACGCCGTCCGGGTTGTGGGAGCGGTTCCGCTCCCTGTTGCGGGAGTGACCGAAGTTCTTATCCGGCCCCCGCCATCCCGCGCGTCCCATGCGAAAGGCGGACGTGCTCCGGAGGAAAGTGGTAGACATCGAGCTCCGCCCCGGGGCCTCGGTTGGCGATTTACTCGCCTCGTTCGACGGCGCGGGCGGGTTCACCGCCAAGAAGGTCGCGACGGGCGCACGGATCGTTCGGGAGATGATTCGCGAGCGCGCGTGCACCGTCTTCCTCTCCTTCCCGGCGGCCCTCGTCGCGACGGGCGTCCGCGGCGTCCTCCGCGCGCTGGTCGAGCGGAAGATGGTCGATGTGGTCGTGACGACGTGCGGGACCGTGGATCACGACCTCGCCCGCGCGTGGGGTGCGTACTACCATGGGGAGTTCGAGCTCGACGACGCCGCGCTCCGGAAGGTCGGCGTGCACCGCCTCGGGAATGTGCTCGTGCCGAAGGAGAGCTATGGACCGTTGCTCGAGCGACGCGTGCAGCCGATCCTGCGAGAACTTTGGCGGGAAGGGGTTCGGGCAATCTCGACGCGCGACCTTCTCTGGGAAATCGGGAAACGCGTGAAGGACCGGAAGTCGATTCTCTACTGGGCGTGGAAAAACAAGATCCCGATGTTCATCCCCGCGATCTTCGACGGCGCGTTCGGCTCGCAGCTCTGGTCGTTCTGGCAGGACCACCGCCAATTCCGTATCGACGAGATGGCGGACGAGCAGGCGCTCGCGGACATCGTGTTCACCGCCAAGCGGACCGGCGCGCTCGTGATTGGCGGGGGCGTCAGCAAGCACCACACGATCTGGTGGAACCAGTTCCGCGACGGGCTCGACTACGCCGTGTACGTGACGACGGCGCCCGAGTGGGACGGCAGCCTCAGCGGAGCGCGCGTCCGGGAGGCGGTCTCGTGGAACAAGGTGCAGGAGAACGCACGTCAGGTCACAATCGAGGGCGATGCCTCCGTCATTCTTCCGCTACTGGTCGCGCCGCTGATCAAGAAGTAGCTCTACTTCGTCAAGTAGTATCCGGCCGCCTTCTCGCGCGCACGCCTCTTCGCATAGCCCTTCGCCTCGAGCTCCTGGAGCGCGGACAGGACCATGCCTTTCGGGAGCCGCGCCATCTTCGTGATCGCGTCCGCGTCGCGCATCTTCTCCTCGGTCGTCGCGCCCGCGGCCTTCATCGCGTCGTACACCTTGTTCGCGCGGTCCGAGATCCCCTCGATCGGCATGCGCCCCTCACCGGATGGTGCGGAACCCGCTTTCCTATATAAGGAGCAACGGAGCGTCCTGAGCTGTCCACTGTGGAATGAAAGCGGAGTGGATGTGGAGTGGGTCCGGCGAGGGTCCGTAGCGGTCGGCGGGGACTCCGAGGGGCTAAATACGCGCCCGCGGCTCGTGCGGCGTGGACCTCGCGCCCTACCGCCAAAAGTACGGACGGTTCCCGCTTGAGCGGCGGGACTGGCCCGTCGATGTGGCGGAATTCAAGCGGCTCGCCGCGAAAGGTCCGGAGCCGATGGGCGCGGCCGCATTGATCTGGAACGAGGCGCGTCACATTCTGCTCGTCCGGGAGGCGACGCGGTCCGGCCGGACGGGGCACTGGTCGACGCCTGGCGGGGTGGCGGAGCCCGGCGAGTCCCCCGAAGTCTGCGTGCGACGCGAGGTCAAAGAAGAGGCGGGCATTGAGGTGTGGCTGACCGGTCTCACGAGGGTGATCGTGTGCGACGTCGCGAATGAGGATCGCACGTTCCCGTACACGTTCTTCCAGTTCGAGGGGGAATGGTCGGCCGGAAAACCACACAGCGGCCCGGGGATCAACGCGGTGAGTTGGTTCGACCGCCTTCCAGACGACCTCCACTTCCGCGCGGACTACCTGGAGGCTTGGATGCGCCGGAGGCCTTCTCTGTAGGCGGGCGTGGAACCGGCACACCTTTAAGTACCGGGCTTGCCATTCACTTGTCAGACGAAACAGCCATATTCGTCTGACAGCGAGGCCACGCAGCCATGCCGCCAGAGTCCGACCGCGTCACGATCCGCATCCCGCCGGAGAAGATCCACAGCCTGCAATCGCTCGTGAAGAAGGGCGAGTTCGACACGATCAGCGACGCGATCCGCACGGCGATCGACCGGTTCATCGACCAGAAGTTCGCCCCGGACTACATCCGCAAGCTCACGATCGAGCTGCCGAAGGGGAACGTCGTCGACCTCCAGCAGCTCGTGAAGTCGGGCGACTCCGTCTCCGTCGAGGACGCGATCCGGAACGCCGTGCGCGAGTACGTGCGGAAGCGGGTCGCGAAGGCCGTCGAGGCCTCGGAGCGTTGACGGCCTCGTTGTGGCGCCGGGCGCGGAAGGGATGGGACGTACGAGCGTCGACGCCAGCGGGCCCCGCATCCACGTCGTCGGGTGCGGCGGCGCCGGGACGAACACGGTCCACCGGCTCTCTTCGTCGGGCGTCCGAGGCGTTCGGACCGTCGCGGTGAACACGGACAAGGAACACCTTTGGCGGGTCTCCTGCGATCAACGCGTCTTGCTCGGGGATGGCGCCGTTCGTGGGACTGGCGGACGGCCGGAGATCGGCGCGCGATTGGCGGCGTTCCACGAGAAGGAGGTCCGCGCGGCCGCGTGCGGCGGCGACCTGACGTTCGTGATCGCGGGCCTTGGCGGGGGGACCGGTACCGGGCTCGCGCCGCTCGTCGCGAACTGGGCCCGGATTGGCGGGGCGACCGTCGTGGGCGTCGCGACGATGCCGTTCCGCGCGGAGGTCCACCGCCAAGAGGCGGCGCGCCGTGGGCTCGAGGCGCTCCGGGAGTCGTGCAGCAGCCTGATCGTGCTCGAGAACGACCGGTTGGCGGCGCGGGTGCCGGACTTGCCCGTGGAGCAGGCGTTCGCGGTCATGGACCACATGATCGGCGAGGTGATCCGCGGGCTCTCGGACGCGGTGAACGAGCGTTCGCTCATCCAGCTGGACTTCCCGGACCTCCGCGAGATCTTCCGTGAGGGCGGGCCTTCGACGATCCTGTTCGGCGAAGGCGATGTGTATGCCCCGGAGGACATCGTGGCCTCCGCGCTCAAGAACACGCTCCTCGACGTGGACTACCGGAACGCGCACGGCGCGGTGCTCCAGGTCACGAGCGCGCCGAACGTGCGGCTCCGCGCGGTCGACGATGTCGTCGAGGGCATTCGGCGGGAGTTGCGGCGCGATGCGCGGATTGCGTTTGGCGTTCGAACGGACCCGGAGTTCGACGGTTCGTTGCGCATGATGGCGGTCGTCACCGGTGTGAGTTCCCGCCTCATGCCGCCGCGCGTGATGGCGAGCGCCGACCTCGGGCTCTCGATCGTCCGATGAGTCAGACCTTGCCCGTGCGCAGGATTTCCGCGATCTTCAGGCCGCGCATCGGTTGGCTCTCCCGACCCATTCCAGGGAAACTGATCGTCTTCACGTCGACGCCCGTAAGGCCGTCCGCGAACCCCGCCACGGAGTCCCGGTACTCGAGCGAGAGGAGGTCGACGACCGTCTTCGGCTTCACCCCTTTGAGGTACGCCGCCAAGATCCCCGCCAACCCGTGATCGCGCCACCACCGGTTCATCTTTCCGAACCCCGGGGTGACCTCCGCCATCGAGTGCGGGTACGCGAAGATCGTGTCGCGCGACGCGACCATCCCGTACAACCCGGAGGCGATGAGGACTTCGACGCCGGGCTTCCGGTTCTCCCACGCCGCCTGCGGGATCTCGTGGTACATGTTTCCCTGGTACCGCAGGTACGCAGGCATCACGCCGGCGGACGCGGCCTCATTCTTCCACTTCCCCGCAGAACTCGCGAAACGGCCCGTCTTCTAGCGCATCACCTATTTATCGCACGGCCCGTTTGGCGGCGCCGATGACGAAAGTCGTGTCCCCGATCTCGCATCGGGAAGTAGAGGCGATCGAGGTGGACTTCGATGCGGACGTCGAGCCGTGGTCCACATACAAGTTGTCGGACGGGACGACGCTGAAGCTGCGGACGTCGGTCACGGGCAATCAGCGTCGTGTGCGAGACGTTGTACAGCGGGTTCCCCATCTGGTCGTGCTCGCCCTCGAGGCGGAAGATGCCCGTGACCGACGTCCGCAGCTTCAGCGTCGTCCCGTCCGACAACTTGTATGTGGACCACGGCTCGACGTCCGCATCGAAGTCCACCTCGATCGCCTCTACTTCCCGATGCGAGATCGGGGACACGACTTTCGTCATCGGCGCCGCCAAACGGGCCGTGCGATAAATAGGTGATGCGCTAGAAGACGGGCCGTTTCGGTACATGGGCCGGTACGGGAGGCCGCGCGCTTTCTCCCCCGCGTCTCGGATCAGTTCCCCCACCGCCAAATCGCGGTCCTGATTCACGTCGCGGTCGTACACCTTCAGGTGCGCGTGGGCCGCCGGGCCGTCCGCCTCCTTGTCTCCGATTACGACGACGTAGGCGACCCAATCCTGCTTCGCCTCGCGGACCTTCTTCGGCACGCTCTCGTTCCGGTCGTCGATCCCGCACCGCAGGTTCGAGCGCCGCAAGATCGTCGCGATCTCTTGTGCGCGCGGCAGATGTTTCTCGCTCACCGTGAGAAGGCGCACCTGCTCCGGGTTGAGCCACAGAGGGAGGAGCCCCTTCTTCCCCGCCTTCTCCATGCGCACGGCGGTGTCGAAGATCATGTACAGGTAGCGCTCGATCGTCCCGATGATCGCGGTGTGCAGGATGAGCGGGTACTGTTTCTTCCCCTCGCCGTCGAGGTACGTAATCCCGAACCGCTCCGCGTTCCCCGTGTCGATCTGGACCGTCGCGATCTCGCGGCCGTGGCCCTCCGAGTCGTGGACCATGTACTCGACGTTCACGGTCCAGTAGAAGTTGATGCCCTCGGGGTAGAAGTGGATCAGGCCGGGCCGCTTCTCCTTCGCGAGGAGCTTCACGATCCGGGGCTTGCTCTCCTCGAACGCCTTCTTCGAGCTCACGTTGATGAGGAGGTCGTACTCGCGGTCGAGCTTCTTCGCCTCCTCCACGATCTTGTCGTGGATTTGCTCAAGCCCTTTCCACGCGTCATCCGGGTCCGCGCACAGGACGTGGAAGTCCGGCATGTTCATCCGGCGCACGCGGAAGAGGAGCATCGCCTCTCCGCTTTGCTCCAAGCGGTACGCGTCTGCGGTCTCGAGCGCGCCGAGCGGGAGCTGCTTGTACGAGATCACCCAGTCCCGCATCATCGCGAACTGCTGGAAGCACGCGGCGTACCGCATCACGTACTTCCCTTTGTCCGTCTGCACGGTGTAGAGGCGGTCGCCGAACAGCTCCGCGTGCTCGTGGATCGCCCGCTCCTTCAGGTTGAACAGGTTCGTGCCGCGGACCATCATCACGGGGATGCCCGTCGACTCGACGACGGACTTCGCGTAGTCCGCGACGAGGTCGAACATGAGCGCGCCCTTCGGGCCGTACCGCATGTGTCCGGCGTCGCTCATCGGTTCCCACGCGATCCCGAACTTCTTGCAGAGGCGGAGGTACGCGGGCTCGCCCTTGGCGGCGAGGTCCACGTGGAGCGCCTCCTTCTTGACGAGGGCGGTGAACGCCTCGGAGCCGCCTGTGAAATTGGCGGGGTCGTGCTCCTTCCCGTCCTCGGTCAGGATGGCGTAGCGGTCTCCGCCGGCCGGCCTCGGTTTGGCGGGGGCTTCGAGCGTGACCTCCCGCGACAGCTCGCTGAGCGGGTGCCCTTTGGCGGTGAGCTTGAACGCCTTGTACCAGCCGAACGGGGACGCGACGACCTCGAGCCCGTCCGCCTTCAGCTTCGCCGCCAGGTTCGCGAGGATCGCGCGGGAGCTCGACGGCGCCCCGAGCGACGAGCTCAGGTGCGCGTACGGGTACACGACGACGCGCGTCGTGTGCACCTTGGCGGCGACGTCCTCGACCTCCGCCGCTGCGCGGTCCGCGATGCCCGCCGGATCGGACTCGTCGCGCTCCTCGACGGTCGTGAAGCAGACGAGCACTTCGTCCACCGCCACCTGGCGGTGCGCCTCGTCGACGGCCTCCGGTTCCTTGATTGCGGGTTCGCGGACCTCGTACTCAAGGCGGTCCGCGTGGATGAAGAGGATGCGCATGGACCGTCCCCCATCCCGTCGGCGTTATAAAACGGTAGACTTCCGCTCACCGGAGCTGCTTCTTCAGGAAGGCGATTGTTCGGTCCCACGAGAGACGGGCGGCCTCCGGGTTGTACGCGTCCTTGCGGTCTTCTTCGAAGAACCAATGGCCGGTCCCCGGATACACGTGGATCGTGACGTCGCGGCCTGCCGCGCGGAGACGCTCCTCGAATTCCTTGACCTCCGCGTCGGAGGCGTATGGATCCGTCTCCGCGAAGTGGCCGAGGAACGCCGCGTGTGCCTTCTCGTACGCCGCATCCCGCGCCCCGTAGTAGACGACCACCGCGCCGAAGTCCACGCCCCGTTCCGCGGCGAGCTCGAGGCCGTGGAAGGCCCCGAGGGAGAACCCGATCAGCCCGAGCGAATGGTCCGCGACGCCGGGTTGCGCGCGCAGTTCGATCACCGCGAGCGCGAGGTCCGTGCGGATTTGCGCGATCGTCAGCGTCGATTCGAGGCGCTCCGCCTCCTCGATCGTTGCCGCGGTCGGGCCGTGGTACAGGTCGGGCGCGAACGCGACGAAACCCTCCTTGGCCAGACGATCGCAGACCCCGCGCACGAAGTCGGTGAGTCCCCACCACGGATGGAGCACGAGGACGCCGGGCCCGCGGCCGGATGGCGGCTTGGCGAGATACCCCTGACCGAGAGACTTGGTCGCAGATTCTGACATCGCGCCCCCGGGGAACTGCGCATCCGGTCCACCCTATTAATAGACGCCGGGCC
>VBMQ01000029.1:0-1882 GCA_005878375.1 Methanobacteriota archaeon
GCCGTACCCCACGAAGCTCGGCGTCCACGGGACCCACGTAGGGGTCGACTGGGAGTCGTGCATCGCGGACGGGGCGTGCATGGACGTGTGCCCCGTCGACGTCTTCGAATGGAACTGGAACCCCGGCGCGAAGGGCACGGGCACGCACCACCCGATGGAGCAGGGCGGGGACGAGTGGAACCAGTACCGCACGGACAAGTGCGACCCGATCCGCGAGTCGGACTGCATCGACTGCATGGCGTGCGAGACCGCCTGCCCGACGCTCGCGATCAAGATCACGCCGGGCGCGTGAGCGCCTCGCGGAATGCGGGGGGCGTGGGACCATGATCGAAAAGATCACCCATGTGCCGATCGTCGTCAGCGACCAAGACCGAGCCCTGAAGTTCTACACCGAGGTCGTCGGGTTGGAGAAGCGCGCGGACTACGGGCTGCCCGGCAAGGGCCGCTGAGCTGATCCTCTTCCAGGGGAAGTACACGGTCGATCCGCGTGCGCCGCCGGGGGCGGACAGCGGGGGCAACCACTGGGTCTTCATGACGAACGACTGCCGCAAGGACTTCGAGTTGCTCGCGTCCCGCGGCGTGAAGTTCAAGGACCCCGCGCCCGTCGAGTCGAACTTCGGGATCACCGCCTACTTCACGGATCCCGACGGCAACCACATCTCGTTGCTGCAGCCCGCCGCCCCAGGCTCATGGAAGCGCTGAGGCCCGCGCCGGTCTTCGGGGCTCGCGATCAAGATCACGCCGGGCGCGTGGGTCGATTCATCGCCGATCGATTGGCACGTACGCCGCATCCGTCGGACCGACGTAGAGGTCCAAGGGCCGCATGATGCGGTTCGATTGCCAGTACTCCATCACGTGCGCGGCCCATCCCGCCACCCGCGCGACCGCGAACACGGGCGTGAACACGTCCGGCGGCAGTCCCATCAGGTAATACGTGACGCCGGAGTAGAAGTCCACGTTCGGGTAGATCTTCTTCGCCTGGAGGTTGCGGAGCATGACCTCCTGCACGGCCGACGCGGTGTCGAGGAGCGTTGAATCGCCGCCACGTTGCGTGAGCTTCTTCGCGTAATCCCGCAGGATGAGGGCGCGGGGGTCGAAGTTCTTGTAGACGCGATGCCCGAACCCGGGGATCTTCTCGCCGCGCGCGAGCGCCTTCTCGACGTACGGCTCCGCGTTGGCGGGGCTGCCGATCTTCAGGAGCATCTTCACCGCCTGCTCGTTCGCGCCGCCGTGGAGCGGGCCCTTGAGGGTCGCGATTCCCGCCACGACATCGGAGTACAGGTCGGCGAGCGTGGAGGCGGCGACCGTGGCCCCGAATGTGGACGCGTTCAGGCTGTGGTCCGCGTGCAGGATCAGCGCGACGTCCATGATCTTCGTGTCGAGGGGGTCGGGCGCCTTGCCCGAGAGCATGCGCAGGAAGTCCTCCGCGCCCTCGCGAATGCGGTGGAACGCCGCCACGATCGTCGCGACTTTGGCGGTGATGCGGAGCGCCTTGCGCAGGTTCGCGTCGCGCGAGTCGTCCGCGAGCTCGGGGTCGTACGCCGCCAGCGCGGACACGGCCGTCCGCAGCGCGTCGATCGGGACCGTCGTCTTCGGCAGTCGCTTCAGCAGATTGAGGATGTCCTTCGGGAGCTTGCGTTCCTCCGCGAGCCCCCGCCGCGTGGTCTCGAGCTCATCCTGACCCGGGAGCCGGAAATGCCACAGGAGGTAGCACGTCTCTTCGAAGCTCGAACGTTCCGCGAGGTCGCGGATATCGTACCCCACGTACAGGAGGCGCCCCTTTTCCCCGTCGACGAGGCAAAGTTTGCTCTCCTTGACGTAGACGTCTTCCAATCCCTTGACGACGACCGCTTCTTTCTCCGTGCCCATGGAGACGCCTCGA
>VBMQ01000029.1:1917-23490 GCA_005878375.1 Methanobacteriota archaeon
TCGCGGGAATCACAGGCCGTGCGGGAGGAGCTTGTCCGCGATCAGGGCGAGGAGGATTGCCGCCAAGTACGGGCCGGATGCGCGGTACCCCGCCAATGCGTTGCGGGTCGTCGGCGTGCGCAGGAACCGGAACGCGATGTACAGGACCCACGCCCCCGCCGCGATCGCCACCGCCAAGTATGCAAACCCGGAGACCTGGAGGACCCAGAACGAGAGGGCGAACGGCGGGACGATCGCCGTCGACAGGACGATCCATTTGGCGGCGGACTTGTCGTCGAGCAGCGCGGGAAGCATCGGCAAGCCGGCCTCCCGGTAGTCCTTCTTCAGCCCGAACGCGAGGGCCCAGAAGTGGCCCGGGGTCCAGAGGAAGACGAGGAGTGCGATCAGCGCGGGACCCAAGCCAACACCGCCAGACGCGGCGGCGCTCCCCGCCAGCGCGGGGCAGGAACCTGCGAACCCGCCAATGACGATGTTCCACACGTTCCGCCGCTTGAGCCCGAGCGTGTAGACGAAGACGTAGACGACGAACCCGAAGAGGATGAACAGCGCGGTCAGGAAGTTCACCGCTACCGCCAAAACGAGGCCGGTGAAGAGGAGTCCAAGCCCGAGGAAAAGCGCGTGAGTTGGCGGGACGCGGCCCTGGGGGATCGGCCGGTTCCGCGTCCGCACCATGATCGGATCGAGGTCGCGGTCCGCGTAGTGGTTCACGGCGCTCGCGCCCGCAGACGCCAGGAGTCCCGACCCCATCAACAATAAGAAGGACACCGGCCGCACGTCGGGCCCGCTCGTCACGAGGTATCCGGAGGCCGCCACGAGCAGGAGGAGCGCGGCGATGCGCAACTTGAGGAGCCCGACATAATCCGCGAGCGCCGCGCGCGCCACGGGTCCGACCTATCCCCCTTTCGTACATATCTCTTTGGCGGCGGTCGCGCGGCACCGAAGATGTTATACGCGCGCCGTTCTTCCGCAGCCCCGCGGCCCGGTGAACGGATGGAGGAACACGCGTCCCACGCGGCCTCGGCGGGCGACGCGGGGCACGCGGAGCACCACGGCAGCATCTGGCCCTTCGTGCTCGCGGTCGCGGGCGGCCTCGGGTTCAGCGGCCTCGCGACGCACGAAATTCCTCTGATCCTCGCGGGCATCGCCATCCTCGTCGTGGGCGTCGGCGGGTGGCTGTGGCAGGACTCGCGCGGTGTGTCCTTCACGGTGAAGGGCAACTACGAGGAGCGACCGTTCGCGGGGATCAGTCGGCGCAAGCTCGGGATGTGGATCTTCCTCGTCTCCGAGATCTTCTTTTTCACCGGCCTGATCGGCGCGGGCCTCACGCTCCGGCTCCGCGTCCCGTCGTGCCCGTCCGTCGGGCAGGCGTGCTGGCCCGAACCGGCGAGCCCGGACTTTCCCCTCAACATCCCGCTCACCGCGATCAACACGTTCGTCCTGATCACGAGCAGCCTCACGATGGTCGAGGCGCTCCACGCCGCGCAGAAGGGGAACCGGGCGCAGATGAAGGCGTTCCTGTTCGCGACGTTCCTGCTCGGGGCGACGTTCGTCTCGATCCAGGTGTACGAGTACAACAAGCTGTTCTTCGGGGAGAACCTGACCCCGTGGGTCAACTCCGTCCGTCCGGAGCTCGGGACGTTCGGCACCGCGTTCTACGCGCAGACGGGCTTCCACGGCGCGCACGTGACCGGGGGGATCCTCGCTCTCCTCTTCCTGAACGTGAAGGCGTGGCGGGGGAAGTACGGGAAGGACGACCACGAGGCGATCGAGCTCGTCGGCCTGTACTGGCACTTCGTCGACGTCGTGTGGATCTTCCTGTTCCCGATCATGTACCTCATCGGGCGGTGACGGATGGCGACCACGACGGCGGCGGCACCGGGAGCGATCGCGCGGGTCGCGCACGAGATCAAGCGGCCGTACGTCCAGGTGTTCGGCTTCCTCGGCCTGGTCACATTGATCGAGGTACAGATTCCGAGCTTGGGGCAGACGTTCCACATCTCGGAGACGCTCCAGGTCGTCCTGCTCATGAGCACGGCGGCGGCGAAAGCAGCGCTCGTCGCGCTCTATTACATGCACCTGAAGTACGAGCCGCGGATCCTGAAGCTCCTGCCCGTCGCGCCGCTCGCGTTCGTCATCCTCCTCCTTGTCGTCCTGTCCACCGCCTAATCGTCGTGACGAAAGCTATTTAGGAGCACCGGAATTAGCGAGCCGGCTCGCTTCTTAGGAGGTCTCCGGTGGCCTATCCCGTGGTGCAGAGGACGGGCGCGGAGGCCGCGTACCCGTCCCGCACGTGGCGGGCGTTCGTCCTCCACTGGATTTCGACGACCGACCACAAGGAGATCGGGCTGCTGTACATCACCTTCTCCTTCATCTCGTTCATCTTCGCAGGGATCCTCGCGATGTTCATGAGGGCGGAGCTCGCCCTCCCCGGGCCGACGATCCTGACGGAGTCGCAGTACTCGCAGTTCTTCTCGACCCACGGCACGACGATGATCTTCCTGTTCATCATCCCCGTGTTCGTCGGCTTCGGGAACTACTTCGTCCCCCTCCTGATCGGCGCGAAGGACATGGCGTTCCCCCGGATCAACGCCCTCGGGTTCTGGATGCTCCCGCCTGCTGCGCTGATGATCTGGACGGGGCAGGCTGCCGTGGGATGGACGGGCTACGAGCCGCTTACGAACGTGATGTACACGCCGGGCCCCAGCGTCGACCTGTGGCTCGTCGGGCTCATCGTCGTCGGCACGTCGTCCATCCTGGGCGGCGCGAATTTCCTGGTCACGATCCTGAAGCTGCGGCGGCCGGGCATGACGTTCTGGAAGATGCCCCTGTTCGTGTGGGCGATCCTCACGACGCAGATGATGGTCGTCATGGCGACGCCGGTCCTCGCGAGCGTCCTTACCCTTGCGTTCCTCGACCGGAACATCGGCACGTGTTTCTTCGTGACGACGGCCGGGTGCGGCCCGATCTTCGGCGCGGGCGACCCTGGCGACCCGATCCTGTGGCAGCACCTGTTCTGGTTCTACTCCCACCCCGCCGTCTACATCATGGTCCTGCCCGCGATGGGCGTGATCAACGAGGTCATCCCGAAGATGTCGCGGAAGCCGATCTTCGGGTACAAGGCGATGGCCATGGCTCTCTTCGGGATCGGCTTCGTCGGTTTCCTCGTGTGGGCTCACCACATGTTCACGACGGGCATCTCGGTCACTGTGCGCGCACCGTTCATGATCATGACGATGGTCGTCGCGGTCCCGACCGGGGTGAAGATCTTCAACTGGCTCGCGACGATGTGGCGGGGCAGCATCAATTTCAAGACGCCCCTCCTGTTCGCGGTCGGCTTCCTCGCCTTGTTCACGATTGGCGGGATTGACGGCGTGTACCAGGCGTCCATCCCCCTTGACTACCAGTTGCAGGAGTCGTACTGGGTCGTCGCCCACTTGCACTACGTCCTGTTCGGCGGCTCCGTGATGGGCCTCTTCGCGGCCTGTTACTTCTGGTATCCCACGATGACCAAGCGGATGTACAACGAGCGGCTGGGCCAAGCCCACTTCCTGATGACCCTAGTCGGGATGAACCTCGTCTTCTTCACGATGCACTTCATCGGGCTGAGCGGGATGCTCCGCCGGACGTTCGACTACACGTCGGAGCTCCAATACTGGCCGCAGCTCGCGTGGATGAACCTCCTCGCGTCGCTCGGCGCGTTCCTCCTCGGCATCGGGCAGCTCCCGTTCTTCTACAACATGATCGTCTCGAAGTGGAAGGGGAAGGTCGCCCCCGCCGACCCGTGGGCGTGAGGGCCGTGCGCCTCCTCCGCGCGCTTGCGGTCGCATCCGTCCTCGGTGCGTGGGCCGTGATCGTGCTTGGCGGCTACGTGAGCCAGACGGAATCCGGCCTCGGATGCTCTGAGCCCATCTCATGCGGAACCCCAACGAATCCTCTGAACCCTGGGGCCGCGGTCATCGAGTCCGCGCATCGTGCGGCGGCGTGGATCGAAGGGCTCGTCGTGCTCGCGATGCTCATCCTCGTTTGGCGGGGCTACCGGTCGTGGGGCGCCGTCCGGAACCTAACGACGTTCGCGTTCGGGCTCGTGGTCCTGCAGGCGACGCTCGGCATCGTGGCGGTGGCGACGGCGCTCAATCCCCTCGTCGTGACCGCGCATCTCGGGGTCGCGACGGGGTTCCTGGCGGTGACCGTCCTCAACGCGGCCATCATCTACCGAGGCGCCCCGCCGACGTCGGCCGCCGAGTCCGCGCCTCCTTCCGGCACGCCCCACTCCGGCTGAATCGCCGCCGACGTACGGAATCGGGAGGGACGTGGACCGGGCCGACAGAACCTTTATGTCGGCCCGCCCGGTAGTTGCCGCCGTGCGCACGCTCGCGGTGGTCGCACTCCTCGTCCTTGTCTCGCTCGCGATCCCACGCGGCTCGGCCCCGCCCGCGCCGCGGCTGAGCCACCTTGAGGTGTGGTCGGGGACCCTCGTGCCGACGACGAACGCGTCCCGGGCGCTCGACTTCGACGGTGCTCCTCTCGAGAAGGGGTGGGTCTTCCTCCTCGAGGCGCAAGTTCAGGGAGGGAGCGTCAGCGCGGTCCTGATGATCGGCAGCAACACCGCCAAGGCGTGGACGATCCCCGTCTCGAGTCGCTGGTACGACACGATGCTGTTGCCCGACACGGGCGTGTACAACCTGACCTTGACGAATCCTGGGATGACGGACGTGTCGTTCTCGATCTACTTCGACCAGTCGTGCAACTGTGCCGGCAAGGCGTTCCCGGCGACGATGACCGCCGGGCTCCTGATCTTCAACGTCGACGTCCAGACGCCCAGCGTCGTGCCGGTCGAGTTCAACAAGCCCGCGGCGTTCACGGTCCGCGTGACCGCGGCCCTCCTCGCGCAAGGGGGCGGCCGATGGCCCGGGGATTTCACGAAACTCGCGGAATCCGGAACGGCGGTGCGCCGTCAAGCGGACCCGACTTTGCCGCCCGTGTGGCTCTACGAGCTCAATGTGTCCATCACGCAGCCGGCGCGCGTCTATTACTTCGTCCAAGCGCTAACTTTCATTCCCGCCAACAATACCGACGAAGGTGCGAGGACGGTCGCGCCGTTCTTCCCGACTCCAACGCCGATTCGGCCTTCGATTTCACCGTTCGTCTTCGTTGCGATCGCGGTGGTCCTGGCGGGGATTGGCGGGTTCGTCCTTTGGCGGGGGCGAAGGGGGCTCCCGGAACCGGAGGACAGGCCCTCGAAGAAGAAGGGCGGAAAGGGGAAAGGCGCTAAGGGGCGGAAGCAGGCTCACAGGGACGCTCACGCCGATCGTGAGCGCCACCATGTCGAACAGCGGGACGCCGACCTGCGCCGACCCTGCGCCGACGACGTAGGGAGCAATCATCCCGGCGCCCTTGTGGATAATGCACCAGTATTGACTCGTCGCGTCCTGATCGAGGGTAAACGGGCCGAGAAAGATTGGCGGGTCGCCGTGCTTGATGGGAGACGTGTGAATGATGAAGTCGTATGGCGGCCCCATCTGGAAGTTGTGGTCGAACTGGCCCACGTTTACGATTTCGAAAACGACCTTCTCGCCCTTCGCGATCGTCAGAGGGTTCGTCCCGACGTTGGGCCGAATGACGAAGTTGGAAGAGCCCGGCGGGTCCTCGCCGAGGAGGATGGTGATGACGGTTCCCGCTTGGATCGTCAGATTCCCCGCCATCCCCTTCGTCCGTGCCGTTGCGTTCGAAGGGCCATAAGGGACGGGACCCGGCGAGGCCGTGTTGACCGTGAAATTCAGCCATGCGAAGCCGAAGGGCGGCATTGTCGACACGCTCGCATTCACCGGCGCATCGATTCGGAAATCGTGGGGATTCGTCGCGTTGTTCCAGACGCGGAGCGTCACGCGGTCCCCCAATTTGGCGGTGAGATTGGCGGGGTTGATCGTCCAGTTCGTCGCGGAGGGCTCGAGCAATTGTATCTCCGTGACCGAGGCGGGCGGCGGCGGAGGCCCGTAGATCTTCGGCTGCGAGCCCGGCGGGAACACGTGGACGGTCGAGCGCATGTAGGGATGACTCACGCCGCAGAATTCGGCGCACTGCACGAGATAGTTCCCCGTCGCATGCGCCTGTAACCAGAAAGGATTCATCCGTCCGGGGATCGCGTCGATCTTGATCCCGAGGTCCGGGACCGCGAAGGAATGGATGACGTCGATTGACGTGACCCTGAGCGCGACGACGATGTTCTGCTGGACCCACAGGTCGGGGCTCGTGGAATTGTCCGCATATCGGAAGGTCCACGAGAAGCGCTCACCGATGACCGTGACGGTCGTGTCCGCAGGCGGCGGCGTGTCCGTGTAGAGGAGCACGGGCCACGAGACCGCCGTGATGATGATCAGGATGATCGTGGGGACGACCGTCCACACGACCTCGAGACGCCGGTTGCCGTGGACCTCCGTCGCGGGGTTCGGAGACACACTTTGGCGGTAGCGGTACAGGAACCAGAACAGGATCCCGAACACGACGATGCCGACGAGGACGGCGAAGAACGTGATGAGCCAGAACAGGCTCTCGATCTGGTCCGTGATAGGCCCGCCATTGTAGCCGCGGGCGGAGCCTGCCGCGCACACGCCGAGCACGGTTGCGACGAGAAGGAGCGCGCCTCGGCGAGCCATTCCGCGCCTGCGAACCGAAGAGTCGGTAAATAGTTTTCCTAAATAGCGCGACGGTTCTCCGAGACCGCGAAGAGCGGCTCCCGAAAAGGGTTAAGTGGGCTCGGGGCATGCGCGCGACGGATGGCGAAGCCCCGCGAGGTCCGCGGCTGGATCGTGTACGGCATCGGCGTCGCCGTCTCGTTCCTGATGCTCGCGTTCCGCCTCTACTACGACGGGCCCGTCGTCCACACGTCGCCGTTCCTCGTCCTCTCGTGGATCGACGTGCCCCTGATCATCGGGATCTTGGCGGGGGCAACCGCCGCCCTTGGCCTGCACCAGGCCTTGTGGTTCTACCTCGTGAAGCCGGGCGGGTGGACGCTCTTCGCGGCCTCGTTCCTGATGTTCGGCGTCGCGACCCTGTTCTTCTACGCGCTCCCGGTACACCTCGCGGAGACGACGTTCTTCTTCCTCATGTTCATCGCGTCGCTCATCCTGTTCCTCTTCGTCCCTTCGCTGTCGTACGGGTCGCGCGCGTGGTTGGGGATCGGGACCGCCGGGGACGCGGGCCTTTTGGCGGCGTCGCTCTACGGGCCCCTCCAAGGAATGTCCCCTCTCACGAACATCCTCGTGCTGTCGACGATTGCCGCGGAAGGCGTGCTCCTCCTTGCGCTCCTCCGCCTACTTCAACTCGCCTTTCAGAACTCTCGGACGCCCTCGCCCGCGTAACTAGGCGCCGCCGATTGGCGGTGCGACCGCCTCTTCCTTGGGTTGCACCCGCTCGAGCACCGCCTTCGGCGACACGATGTGCCGCTTCAGGCGAAGCCGCTCCGGAGAGATGCCGATCGCGAGGCCGACGAGCTGCGGCAAGTGGAGGATCGGCAGGTCGATCCGCTGCCCCGCCGTCTTCTCCGCCTTGCCTTGGTACAGGTCGAGGTTGATGTGGCACAGCGGGCACGACGTCGCCATGAGGTCTGCGCCCTTGTCCTTCGCCTCGACCATGTTCTTCGCGTTCATCGTCATCGAGGCCTCCTCGTTGACGAACGTGATCGGGAACCCGCAGCACTTCTTCCGGCCCTCGTAGTCGACGGGCTTGCCGCCAAGGGCCGCGATAAGTCTCTCGAAGTACTCGGGCCGGTCCGGGTCGTCGTACTTGTGGAGTGTGCCGGGCCGGATGAGCTGGCAGCCGTAGAAGGACGCGATGTTGAGGCCGGAGAGATCGACCTTCACGCGCCGCCGTTCACGAGCACTCACAGGATGTGCTTGATCTCGACGTGCCCGTTGTACCGGAGCCCGACTTCCGCGAGCATCCCGTTCACGTCCGCGAGCTTGGCGGGGTCGCTCTTGAGCTGGTCGTTCGCGCGGTCCAAATTGAACTGGCATGTCGAGCACACGGTGAGGATGTCGAGGCCGAGCTTCTCCGCCATCGCGAACGTGCGCGCGTTGAGGACGAGGGACAGGTCGTAGTTCACATCTTGGACGAACCCGGCCCCGGAGCACGTCGCGTCCACGAGTTCGACGAGCTCGATCCCCAGTTCCTCCGCGATGAGCTTCGTGCTTGCGTCGAGCTCCGCGCAGCTATCCTGCCCGACGCAGCCCGGGAAGTAGGCGTACTTCACTTCTTCGCCCCCTTCCGCTTCTTCTCGACGAGCGCTGCGAGCTTCTTGACGTCCGCCATCCCCCTGATCGGCTTTTTCCGCAGGTCCGGCGTCTTCCCGCGGAGAAGAACTTTGGCGACGACAGGGGCCTGGGAGGCCAAGCCAGACAAGCCGAGAGACTTGTTCGCGGTCTTTGCCTCGTTGAGCTTCCCGCTCTCCAAGATCGTGTGGCCTCGATCGCCTTCTCTCGCATGTACATGATCGCGTCCATCGGCTTCACGCCCATCGGGCACACCTCGTTGCAGTACAGGCACGTGTCGCAGTCCCAGATCCCGTTCGGCTGGCTGTACTCCTTGAGACGCTCGACCGACGCGTCGTCCCGTGCGTCCGCGACGAACCGGTACGCCTTCGCGAGCGCCGCGGGGCCGAGGTACTCCGGGTTCGCCTCGCGGGACGTGCACTCGCTCAGGCACGAGCCGCACATGATGCAGTCCTGCGCGATCTTGAGGAGGTCCATCCTGTGCTTCGGGACGACGTACGGGCCCTTCGGCGGGTCCGCGCCCGGCCGCAGGTACGGATCGATGTCGTAGACCGCCTTCCAGAAGCCGCCCATGTCCGCGACGAGGTCCTTGAGCACGGGCATGTTCTTCATCGGTTCCACGATCAGGTACCCGTCGCGGTCGAGCAGCGGTTTCGCTTGCGTGTTGCAGGAGAGCCCCGTCCGGCCGTTGATGTTCATCGCGCACGAGCCGCAGATCGCGGAGCGGCACGAGCGGCGGAAGGACAGGGTGGGGTCGTGGAAGTAGTGCACCTCGTGGAGGAGGTCGAGGACCGTCTGCCCCGGCTTCACGTCGAGGTCCCACTCGTCGTAGTGCGCGGCCTTCGCGACCTCCGGGTCGAACCGGTACACCTTGATCTTCGTCACTAGTACGTCCGCTCCTGCGGCTGCCATTGCGTGATCCGGACGGGCTCGTACGTGAGCTCGATGCGGTCGCCCCGCCACCACGCGAGCGTGTGCTTCAGCCAGTTCGGGTCGTCGCGGTTCGGCATCACGATTACCTCAGATAAGTCGAGGAGGTTCCGGAGTTCCATCGCCTCGATGAGCGCGTAGTTGAACTGCTTGCCCGGCGCGCCGACGCGGATGCTCGGGTACCGCTTCCGGAGCGCCCGGACCGCGGCGAGCGCGGCGGCCATGTCCTGCTCGTTCCGGAATACGCCGACGTTGTCCCACATCACCTGCTTGAGTTCGAGGCGGAGGGCCTCGACGCGCTCGCCCCCCTCTGTCTTCAGGAGCCAGTCGACCCGACGGTCTTCCTGCTGCAGGATTTGCTCGCCGCCTGCGATCTGTGCGGTCTTCTTCGCGAACGCCGCCGCGGCAGCGCCCGCGTGCTTTCCGAAGGCGATGCACTCGAGTAGCGCGTTCCCGCCCAGTCGGTTCGCGCCGTGGAGGCTCACGCACGCGCACTCCCCCGCCGCGAAAATGCCCGGGACGTTCGTCGCGCCCGCGTTGTTCGTCGCGATGCCACCCATGATGTAATGTTGCGCGGGCTCGATGGGGATTGGTTCCTTCCCCGGGTCTACGCCCGCAAACTCGGTGGAGAATTGGTACACCTCCGGAAGTCGCTCCTTGATGCGGGCCGCGCCGAGGTGGGTGAGGTCGAGGTGCACGTACCCGCCCGGGAAGGCGCGGCCCTCGTTCGCCTCCGTCTGGATCGAGCGGGACACGATGTCCCGGGGCGCGAGGTCGACCATCTTCGGCGAGTACTTCTCCATGAACCGCTCGCCCTTCGCATTCTTCAGGATGCCGCCCTCGCCCCGAGCGGCCTCCGTGATCAGGATGTTCGGCCCGTGCAAGCTCGTCGGATGGAACTGCACGAACTCCATGTCCTTGAGCGCGCAGCCCGCGCGGAACGCGAGCGCCGTCCCGTCGCCCGTGCACGTGACCGCGTTCGTCGACTTCAGGTACATCTGCCCGCCGGGGCCCGTGCAGACCACGACGGCCTTCCCTTGGAACTCCTCGAGCGTGCCGTCCGCGATCCGGTAGGCGATCAGGCCCGAGAACCGGCCGTTCTCGACGATGAGGCTCGTGGCGGCCCATTCCTCGTACAGCGTGACGCCCGCCTTCACGAGCTGCTCCCACGCGGTCTGCATCAGGGCGAGGCCGGTCCGGTCGCCGGCGAAGAACGCGCGCGCTTGCCGCATCCCGCCAAACGGGCGATTGAACAGGGTACCGCTTTCGTCGCGCGAGAACGGCGTGCCGAGGTGGTCCATCTCCACGATCAGGTTCGGGGCTTCGCGGCACAGGATCTCAACGCTGTCCTGGTCCGCGAGAAAGTCCGAGCCCTTGATCGTGTCGAACGCGTGACCCTCCCACGTGTCGCCCGCCGCGAGCGCCGCGTTGATGCCCCCGGCGGCGGCGACGGTGTGGGACCGCAGGGGACTGAGCTTCGAGACGATCGCGACGTCCGCCCCCGCTTGGTGCGCGACGCGCGCGGCGCTGGCGCCCGCGAGCCCTCCCCCTAAGATGAGGACATCATGACGCTTCATGGCCTGGACATCCGCGGAAATGCGGAACCGTCTTTAAGGGTTCGGTATGGTCCGTATCATCTGGACGCGGAGGTCGCGCGGGGCCGCTTCACGGTCGCATCGCACAACCCGTACACGGGGCACTCCTCGCATCTCGGTCTGCGCGCCTGACAGATCTCGCGACCGAATTGAATCAGGACGAGATGGCCCCGAGCACGGCGTCGTGGCGGGATGAGGGATTGGAGTTTGGCGGTGATTGCTGCGTAGTCTTTTCTTCGGGTGAGGCGCCACCGCCGCGCGAGGCGTGCGATGTGCGTGTCGACGGGCATCGTGTCCGCACCCGCGACGAGGCTGAGCCACACGTCCGCGGTCTTCGGTCCGATCCCCGGAAGGTCCATCAACGTTTGGCGGGGGTCCGGCTCGTCGAGCACGCGCATGAGATCGCCGCCAAATCGGCGGAGGACCTCACGCGCCAGCTCCTGGATCCGTGGCACCTTCTGGCGGGCGAGCCCCGCCGGGCGCAGCGCATCGATCAAGAGAGACTCGGGCGCCGTAGCGACTTCCTTCGGACGCACCGCCAATTGGTGGGAGAGGTCGCGGACGACGCGCTCCGTCACCAGGTCCGTGCTGTTCTGGCTCACGACGATCGAGACGAGGACCTCGAACGGATCCTTCCCCTCCGCCCAGTTCTCGACGCGGAACCGGCGCCACAGGATGTCGAACGCCTTGCGGAAGGCGTCGTCGCGCATGCGCTCATCCTTGCACGAACGAGCGGATCATCGTGAGCGCGTTCCGCGGCCGCTCGCGCAGGCGCCGCAGGAAGTACGGGAGCCAGTTCGGCCCGTACGGGATGTACTCGGAGACCTTGTAGCCCTTCGCGGTGAGCTCGCGCTTCAAGGGGTCGCGGACGCCCATGAGCATCTGGAACTCCCAAATTCGTTTGTGGGTCTTGGAGAGGCGAATCGCCTCATCGACAAACTTTCCGTCGTGCGTGGCGACCGCGAAGTGGTCCCCCGCCTCAAAGAGGGTGCGGAGCAACCTCCCGTAGGCGGCGTCGACCTCCGCGTGCGTCTTGTACGCGACGTCGTCCGGCTCGCGGTACGCGCCTTTGACGAGCCGCACTTTCCCGCCAAACCCGAGGACCCGGTCGAGGTCCTTCGCGGTGCGCTTCAACGCCGCCTGGAGGCACACGCCGACGTCGTGGTGGCGGCGGTGGAGGTCCTCATACATCGCGAGCGTGTCCTCGGTGAACCGCGAGCTCTCCATGTCGAACCACAGGAAGTCGCCCATCGCCCGGACGCGGTCGAACACGGGGACGATCGTCGACTCGCAGTACGCGCGGCCAAGCTCGAGGCCGAACTGGGACGGCTTGATTGACACGCTCGCGTTCAGGTTCTGCTTCTCGATCGCGTCGAGGGCGTGGAGGTACTCGCGGAGGGTCCCTTCGACCTCCTCCTTCTCCGTGTAGTGCTCCCCGAGGAGGTTGAGGATTGCGTCGAGCCCCTTCGCGTTCACTTCCTTCGTCGCGCGTACGGCGTCCTCGAGCCGCTCCCCCGCCACCCACTGGTTCGCGAACCGGATGAGGAGGCCCACGGGCTCGGGAAAGGAGGGCGCGGAATAAGGATTCCGACCGACTCGTCATGGGAGCGGATTGAACCCGCCGAACCCGAGGAGGATGAGGATCCCGTAGGCGATGCTCAGGATGCCGGCGATGAGCGCGACCGCACGACGCACGCGTTTTGCGTCCCACCGCTTGATCGGATACGTGAGCGCGAGTCCGAACGAGATCATCCCGACGACGACGCCGATGCTGAAGAGCGCGACCCCCGCCAAAAGTCCGGCGAGCGACGTGACCGTCAACGCGGAGACGAACAGGATCAGGAGTTCGTCATTGCTCGCGAGGCCGTGGACGATGCCGATCCCGAACATCGCGCCGTGCTCCCGGTAACCGCCGGGATGGACGTGGGCGTGCTCGTGCTCCTCCGCCGCGTCGTCGTGCCGGTGGCGGTGGACGTGCCCGAACTTCGGGAGGATCTCGAACTCCCACGCGAGGCTCACGGCCCCGAGGACGACGAGCATGACCCCGACCGCGAGGTCGAGCGGGTCGAGCCAATCCCGCAGAAAGACGTCGCGGCTCAGGAACAGCGCGATGGTGATGATCGACGCGGTGACCATGTGGCCGCCGGCCCAGCTCACGGACATCGTCGTCGTCTTCCGCAGGCTCGGGCTCCGTGCGATCAAGTTCGAGACCGCGACGAGGTGGTCCGCGTCGTAGCTGTGCTTGAAGCCGAGGGCAAGGGCGAGCGCGGCGAAGAACAAGGGGTCCATGCGGCCGGGTCCGGGGACCGGAGCGCCCGCCCGTATTTAGGATTGGGGATGCGCGTAGTTTCGCGGTACTCGGGCCCAAACGTTCAAGTCAAGCGCGCCCGTGAATGAGCCGATGGACTTTCCGAAGCTCCTGGACGGGACGCGGACTTTGGCGGACGTGTTCGAGATCGTGAAGCGGGCGGTCGAACGGGACGTCGGTTACGCGCGCGGCGGCCTGATGCTCGGGCTCGCGGATCTTGGCAACCATCCGCAGGGGTTCATCGGCGCGTTCTACCCGGTCGCGACGAACGTGATCGTGATGAACAAGGTCCCGCTCACGCGGATCAAGGAGACGAACCCGGATCTGTACAAGGCGTACGCGTTCCACGTGCTCCTCCACGAATACCTCCACTCCGTCGGATACCTCGACGAGGTCCAGTGCCGGAGCAAGGTCCACGCGATCAGCCTCGAGCTGTTCGGGGACCGCCACCCGGTGACCCTCATCGCCGAAGACGTGTCGAAGTTCTTCCCGAGCCTCGTCTACCCGGACCTCGCGTGGCAGCCGCAGGAGCTGAACATCGAGCTCGTCGAGGGGTTCGACCGCGGGAACACGGGCTACATCGCGTGAGCCGCCCGGGTATATTCCATCCATCGGATAAAAGTGATAAATAGAGGCCTCCCGTTCCCGGCCGGGGGACCGCCATCGAGAAAGGCTGGCACAAGAAAGCGATCGGAGAGATGCTCGGCGCGTTCGGGCTCGTGACCGTCGGCGCGGGCTCCGTCCTCGCGGCGGCGTCGACCGGACAGCCGATCGTCCTCTTCGCGGCGTTCGGCCACGCCTTCGTGATCGCGGTGATGGGGACCGCCCTAGGCCCGATCTCCGGCGGCCAGATCAGCCCCGCGGTCTCGCTTGGGCTCATCGTCACGCGGCGTCAGAAGGCGGACATCGGCGCGGTCATCATCGCGTTCCAGCTCCTCGGGAGCCTCATCGGTGGAGCCCTTCTGCTCTGGTTGTATCCGACGATGCCCGGGAGCATCGGCGCTCGGTTCCACCTCGCCACGCCCGCCCTCACCGCCAACGGGAACGTGACGGTCAGCGCGCTCCAGGGGTTCGCCCTCGAGACCCTGATGACCTTCTTCCTCGTGTTCGTCGTCTTCGCGACCGCGATCGACCCGCGCGGGACCGCCAAGACGCTGGGTGCGATTCCGATCGGCCTCACCGTCGGGGTGGACTGGCTCCTTGGCGGGGCGCTCACGGGCGCGGCGATGAGCCCGGGTCGGTGGCTCGGCCCCGCCGTCGCGTCCGGGTTCTTCGACAACGCGTGGGTCTACTGGGCGGGCCCGCTCCTTGGCGGGGTGCTCGCGGCGTTCGTGTACGAGTCCGTCTTCATGCCTTCGAAGAAGTAGAAAAAGGGAAGACGGAGGCGGTCGGCCTCCGGTTCTACGGCTCCCTCACGGGTGCGTCTGCCAGCACGGCGGCCCGTGCGGCGTCGAGGCGTTCAGCCACGACGGGGGCCCGTGGGGGGCGGTCTGGTTCAGCCACGAGGGCGGGCCGGGAGGCACGCCGTTCGTCGCTGCGTCCGGCTTCACGCACGGGTCCGCGCCCGTCGGATGGGTCATCGCCGTGTGGGCAGCGACCCCGCCGAAGGCGATCGCGGACAGCGCGATCAGCCCGACCATCCATGTGCCGAGGGCCATGGTCTCACCGGAGGCCATCCACGCGCGGCCGGGATAAGGTACTTCCGGAGCACCTGTCGAAACGAGGATTGAGAATAACGAAAACATGATTATCGTTTCGCCTGACGCTCCTCTGGACATAATGTTTAAATGAGACCTTCTCCTCGCGCGCAATTGATGGCGCTGGAGGCCCCGCCAAAGACCGTGGTACCTGTGTCGGCCCCCGCCTCCGCGGCCTACGAGGCGCGCCCGAAGTACCGCGCCGCCCGCCACTTCCTGAAGGTCCGCGAAGTCACCTGGATGACGCCGTCCACGTACCTCATCTACTTCACGATGGACGACAACGGACAGAACCAGCCCGTGTTCGAGTTCGAGCCGGGGCAGTTCCTCTCGATCTTCGTGGAGAAGGACGGGAAGAAGATCAACCGGCCGTACTCGATCGCGTCCTCCCCGACGGAGCGGGAGGCTCTCGAGCTGTGCATCAAAGTCGTCGAGGGCGGCTTCATGTCGAACTTCCTGAAGGAGCGGAGGCCGGGGGACCGGTACGCGATCATGGCGCCCCTCGGTGGCTTCATCCTCCGGGAGCCGATCAAGACGGATATCGCGTTCATCTCCACGGGCACGGGCGTCGCCCCGTTCGTCGGGATGACGAAGTGGCTGATCCACCACAACCTCATGGACGGCCACGACGTGTACATGTTCACGGGCGTGCGGTACGTGCACGAGCTCCTGTACCACGACCTGTTCCTCAGGTGGGAGCAGAAGTTCCCGAACTTCCACTACGTGCCGAACATCTCGCGCCCGGAGACGCCCGAGTGGACGGGCCGCAAAGGGTACGTGCAGGCCGCCGTGCAGGAAGAGATCAAGGACCCGGCGGGAACGACGGCCTACATCTGCGGTCTCCACGAGATGGTCGAGCAGACGAAGGACCTGTGCCAGAAGATGGGCTTCGCCCTCGTCCGGGCGGAGAAGTGGGACTGAACGCATCCCTTTTTGGCGGGGCCGCCATTTCGCGCCGTGCTCGACGTCGTGGCGGTCGGCGACATCTGCGTCGACTTCGTCACCCCGCCCCTCGAGGGCTTTTCTCTGGGCGACCGCCAGCTGTGGGTCCCGTCGCTCCCGATGGTGCCGGGCGGGAACGCCGCCAATTTCGCGCTCGGGGCCGCCGCCCTCGGGATGCGGGCAGGATTGGCAGCCTGCCTTGGAGACGACGCGATCAGCACCTTCCTTCGAAATCGGATTCGAAGTGACCATGTCACCTCGTTCCTCGGCACGCGGAAGGGGCTAGCCGCGGGACGTACGGTCGCGCTCGCGCACGCGGACGGCTCCCGCCAGATGGTCACGTTCAATGGCGCGAACCTCGCGCTCCGACCTTCTGACATCCCCGCCAAAGCGCTCGACGCGAAGCACGTGCATCGCGCCGGGTATTGGTGGACGCCGAAGCTGCAGGGGAGGCCGACGCGCGTGCTGCTCGGAAAGGCCCGCGCCCGCGGTGGGGAGACCTCGCTGGACGTCTCGACGGATCCGGAGGGGTGGCCGGACCGGCGTCGCGCCCTCGTCTTGGCGGTGTTGCCGGAGGTCTCCATTTTCTTCGGAAACGAGGACGAGATTGGCGGCGTGCTCGGGACCCGCGATCTTCGGACCGCCACCAAGGATGCGCTGGCAATCGGAGTCGACGTCTTGGCGGTGCATCGCGGCGCGCGGGGCTGCTATGTTGCCGCTCGAGGCGAAACGCATCGCGTGCCCGCGTTCCATGTCGTCCCTCGGAATCCGACCGGCGCGGGCGACGCGTTCAACGCGGGCTTCGTGTACGCGCGGCTTCGCGGGTGGGACCTGCGGCACTGCGCCCGGTTCGCGAACGCGGTTGGCGCCGCGCACGTGGAACGGCCGGAGCGTCCGTATCCCTCCCGCCAAACGGTGATCCGCCGGTTCCCCGGCGCGCAATCGTGAAATACGGTTCTCGGACTTGACGTCGCCGAAGATGTCTTACCAGCATCTAGAGGAATTGCAGTCGGATTGGCGGGGTCGCCGGCGTGAGATCGAGCGGAGGCTCGGCGCGTTCCGTCAGATGGGCAAGGCGAGCGACGAGGAGCTGTTCGCGGAAGTCGCCTTCTGCCTGTTCGCGATCCAGACGAGTGCTCATCGGAGCGACGACGCCGTCCGTGGGCTCGCGGAGAATCGGCTCCTTTGGCGGGGGAGCGCGCGGGACATCGCGGCGTTCCTGCGCCGGCGCGTCCGGTTCCACAACCACAAGGCCGCGTACCTGGTCGCCGCCCGGGAGCGGTTCCTCGGAGCGCACTCGTTGCGGAGCCAGTTGGACGAATCGCCCCCGGACCTGATGCGCGCGTGGCTCGTCCGCGAGGTCGATGGGTTCGGCTACAAGGAAGCGAGCCACTTCCTACGGAACGTCGGGCGCGGGGAGGCGTTCGCGATCCTCGACCGCCACATCCTGAAGAACCTGCGGCACCACGGCGTCATCCGCACGATTCCGGAGTCACTCACGGAGAAACGCTATCTCTCCATCGAACAGAAGGTGCGGGACTTCGCGGAAGCCGTCGCGATCCCGATGGCGGCGATCGACCTCGTGTTCTGGAGCCGAGAGACGGGCGAGGTCTTCAAGTGACTACGGTTTGGCGGTGCGCCACACGCGGCCGACGATGAATTCCTTGGGCACGGGGCCGAACGTCCGGCTGTCCCGGCTCGGCGTCTGATTGTCTCCGACGACGAAGGCACCGGAGACGCTCACGTCCGCGACCCGCTTCACAAGGTAGCGAAGCGGGGCCTGCGGGTCCCGCACGACGACGAGGTCCCCCCGCGAAGGGGCGTGTCGCCGGTACGATAAGCGGTTCACGAGGACGAAGTCCCCGGGCGCGAGCGTCGGCTCCATGCTCCGGTCGTCGACGCGGAAGCGGGCGATTGGGAACATGGTCACGCGAGCTTCGGGTAGACAGTCTCCCGTTCCGTCGGGTAGGGCGCCTTCGCGCGCACGGTCGGGATGTTCTTTGTCTTCCAGAAGATCTCCGCGATGTCGTTCGTGACCTTGAGCAAGTCTTCCGCGGCCTGCAGATTGATTTCCTGGCGGGCCTTCGAGGCGGTCTTCATCGCTTTGAACACGGTCTCGTGGAGCTGCGGATGCGCCTGCGCATGTTCCGGCTTGAAGTAGTCGCCCCACAGGATGCGGATCTCCGACTTCGCGATCTCCGCGTGCTGCTCTTTCGTGGCGACGTACCGGGCGAGCTTGTTCGCGTACTCCTGAATCTCCTCGGGCTTTGACCCGGACGCGGGCTTCTTGAGGTCGTTGATCAGCAGGTTCATGCGGATCACCGTGTGGGCGGCGAGCTGCGCGTGGTGGGGGTCGTAGATCCCGCACGGGATGTCGCAGTGCGCGTGCGCCACGGGGGCCGGGGAGAGACGGTCCATCCACTGGAGGATTCGATGGAGGGCGGACATGGAGCGCCCTAGCCCGGTTCGATATTTATACGTGTGGCCCGTCCGGCGTCGCGACGTCTCGGACAAGGCGAAATGAACTACCTTCCGCAGGGGCATCGGGGGTCATGCGGACGATGGGCAAGCCGAAGAGATGGAACGTGAAGGTCGAACAGCTGATGTGCTGCAGCTGCAACTGGGGATGCCCTTGCTCGTTCAACGCGCCGCCCACCTACGGGAACTGTGAAGCCGCGCTCGCGTACCGAATCGTAAAGGGCAGTTCGGACGGTGTCGGGCTCGACGGTCTGAAGTGGATTCTAGTCGCGGCGTGGCCCGCGGCGATACACCTGGGACATGGTCGCGGACTCGTGTACCTCGACGACCGGGCAAGGGGCATGAAACGCGAGGCGCTCGAGGCGCTCGTGACTTCGAAAGCGGGGCCGCTCGCCGTGTATATGAGCTCGATGACGAAGCCGCCGGAGGTGCGCACGGCGAGGATTGAGTTCAAATTCGCGGGCAAGAAGAGCGCCTTCGGCGGGGGGAAGTCCGTGCGCGCGGGGTTCGAGCCGATGCGCAATCCGGTAACAGGGGACGAGCACATGTTCACCGGGAAGCTGCCCACCGGGCTGTTCACGAAGAGCGAGGACTTCTACTCCGCGAAGACGTTCCGTGTGGACACGGATGGCTTTACCTTCGACTACCCGGGCCGCAACGCGATCCTCAGCATGGCGAAGTGGCGCGGCCCGTAAGCGACGGTGCCGCCGCGGCCTCGCCGGTCGAGGGCGCACGCCGTGAACTCCGCGGACAGCGCGGGGATCGCCGGCGCCCACCGTGTGTGGTCCGCGGTCGTGCCGTGGACGAGGACGAGCGGCGGGCCCTGACCGTACCGCCAAAAGGCGATTCGCGTCCCGTCCTTGGAGATCACAGAGTCCAGATCGCCTTCGGTCAATGCCGTCGTCCCCGGCAAGACCGGTCCGTGGAAAAAGATGCGCTCACGGTGCGTCCCGAAGATAGGGGAGCGCCTTGGCCGTACCCTTCGTTCAAGGTGGATTCGTCCCTGACAAGGCGCCGTTCCATCATCGAACGAGCCGCGATGCGAGAAGGCGGCTCACAATCGATCGTGAGCCCGCGACGATGGGTGCCCTCCCCAGCGCCCGCGCGTCCATCCAACTGCCTCGGTTCGCCCACGCCGCGGGGCGTACGTTCGCACGGTACGCGATCAGGACGTAGTGGACGGGCCCGCCGGGGAGATCGTACACGTGCGCGTTGGTGTCGAAGAGGACGAGACGCGGCACGCGAAGGCCGAGTTCCTCCCGCAGTTCTCGCCGGAGCGCGGCCACCGGCGGTTCGCCGGCCTCGACCTTCCCGCCCGGGAACTCCCACTGCCCCGGGAGCGGTTTCGACTTCGGTCGTTTCATCAGGAACACACGCCCTCGATTCAGCAACACCGCCGCGACGACGGGAATCGGGACGCGGTTCACGCCCCGCCATCGCCGCCAAGCCATAAGTATCGTTTCGGGGATGCGCGGGCGTGGAGCCGGACCGCCGGGTTCTCCGCCGCCAACTCCTCGCGTGGTATCGTGCGCGGAAGCGCGACCTCCCGTTCCGACGGACGAGGGACCCGTACGCGATCCTCGTCGCGGAGTTCGTGCTCCAACGTACGCGCGTCAAGGCAGGCCTTCCGTACTACGAGCGATTCCTGGCGTCGTTCCCCACGGTGCGCAATTTGGCGGCGGCCTCGGAGATGGAGGTGCTACGCGTTTGGGAGGGCCTCGGGTTCTACAATCGGGCGCGCAACTTGCATCGCGCGTCGAAAGCCATCGTCGATCGGCACGACGGCGAGGTCCCATCCGACTTGGCGGCGTTGAAGGCTCTCCCGGGGATTGGCGACTACACGGCGGGCGCGGTCGGCAGCATCGCGTTCGGCCTCCGGGCGCCCGCGGTCGACGGGAATGTGATCCGCGTTGTCGCCCGCGTGTTCCGCATCGCGGACTACGTGACGCGGGGCCCCGCCAAGGAGCGCGTGAAGGAAGTGGCGGCGGAACTGGTGCCCGACGAGGCACCGGGCGAGTGGAACCAAGCGGTCATGGAGCTCGGAGCGATTGTGTGCGTTCCGCGAGTCCCAAAGTGTCCCGATTGTCCGATCTCGAGCGAGTGCCTCGCGTTCGCGTCCGGCGTCCAAGCCTCGTTGCCCGTGCGCCCGACGAAGCCCCGCGTCCCCGTCGTACGCGTCGCATTCGTAGTCGCGGAAGACGAGGGCCACGTCTTCCTCGTCCGTAAGGGGGAGGGGCTCCACGCGGGGATGTACCGGGAATCGGGTGAGGATGCCGTTCGTCGGCACCTCAGAGCTCTCGGCCTGAGGCCTGTCCGGGTTGAGCGGTTCGCCCCGGTCAGCCACAGATTCAGCCATCTCCGGTGGGAGGGGTGGGCGTACCGATGCCGAGCCGCGGGTGAGGCGAGGGCCGGGGAATGGATCGCCCTGGACCGCTTGTCCCATGTGCCGTTGATCCCCTTCCACCGCCGCCTCCTGGCGAGCGCCGTCCGGTAGGGCCGAGCCGTTGCATCCCTCGCGCGTTGTCCATTCTTGGCGGTTCAGGCCCCGGTACTTGGTATAAAGGGAGGAAATCACCAAGTAAGCCGTTTAAACGGCCGGCGGGGTCCACCGCCAAGGGTTTCGGGGCCGAGGGGGACATTCGCGGTGGTCGTGCGGCTGAACTCTCCAGATAGCCTGCGCTTCGCCCGCGGTCGCTCGTGGCTGTCCGAATCCCGCGTTCGCATTCTCGAGAAGGAGTGGGTCGGATGAAGTGGAATCGGGTACTGATGGCAGCGCTCGCGGTCTTCACCGCGTTGATGCTGACGGCAATCGCGCCGGCGGTGCGCGCGGACGACGGCGGGAACGGGGCGGCGATCACGACGGACAAGCCGGACTACCATCCGGAAGAGACCGTGTTCATCAACGGGACCGCGTTCTTGGCGGGCTCGACGGTGACGCTCGAAGTGACGCGGCCGAACGGGGACAGTTCGTCATGGAACGTCTCCGCGGATGATTCGGGAACATTTTCGACGACTTACCAGCTCGACGGGATTCAAGGCGTGTACTACGTTGTGGCCTCGGATGGGACGAACACGGCGACGACCACGTTCACCGACTCCACGGCGGACCTCGACCAGTGCACGAATGGCGGGGTCGGGAGCACGCCCGAGCCGTGCAAGGGTTCGAACGGCGCCCCGATCGACGGATTCAAGAACTGGGTGAACGGGAACGCCAACGGGGGAAAGGCCCACTGGAAGGAAGGGGAATTCATTTCCTACCGCGTCACGATTGAAGCCCTGAGCGCGGGTTCGCACACGCTCGTCGCGACCTACGACACGGTCCATAGCGGGAAGCACGCGATCGACTACATCGGTTC
>VBMQ01000116.1 GCA_005878375.1 Methanobacteriota archaeon
CGGATTGTGAAGCTGGTAGAGGTCCACATAGTCCGTTCGAAGACGCTGGAGAGACCGCTCGAGCGCGAAGGCGATGTATCCCGCGTCGAAGTTCATGCGCACGCCTCCGTGGTAGAAGTCGCCGCCGACCTTCGTCGCGATGGCCACTTCTTGGCGGTGGCCTTGTAAGGCTTGCCCAAGGATCTCCTCGCTGTGGCCCCAGCCGTAGACATCGGCGGTGTCGAAGAACGTGCAGCCGAGCTCGACCGCGCGGCGGACCGCCGAAACGGACACGCCGTCGTCTGTGGGCCCGTAGGAGTTCCCCTGTGCATTCCCGCCAATCGCCCACGCGCCGAACCCGATCTCCGAAACCCGGAGCCCCGTGCGGCCGAGCGTGCGATGCCTCGCGGTTCCACCTTCACACGGCAGAATTCCTCAGGCCTTATGAGGATGCGCTCTGTGGGCGAGACGTGGAATTGGAGCCCCGCGGAATCACTTTCGGAAGGACTCCGGGCTAAGCAGCTTCCGACCGCCAAAGGTTCATATATAACGCGATATATCGCGTGCGTAATGCCACCGGAGCTCAAGCCGTTTGGCGGCGCATTCCACTTCTTCGCCAAGGGGGACTTCAAGGGCCTCGTCCTCACGATGCTCGAGGAGAAGCCCATGCACGGGTACGAGATCATGAAGGCGATCGAGGAGCGATTCCACGGGTTCTTGAAGCCCAGCGCCGGGGCGATCTACCCTGCGCTCCGCGCGCTCCAAAGCCGCGGTCTTGTCACGGTCGCGGGCGAAGAGCGGCGCAAGGTGTACCGCATCACCGCGAAGGGGCGCACATTCCTGCGGAGTCGGCAATCGGAAATCCAGAAACGGATGAAGGCGTTCGCGGCCGCGATCGGGCCCGAGCGGGCGAGCCTGTTCGAGGAGATGCGCGCCACAGGACGATTGCTCGGCTCCAACATCCACGACGTGACGCCCGTGCAGGCGAAGAAGATCCGGACCGCGATGGTCCGCACACGAAAGGAAATCCTTAAAATCCTCGGAGACTAGAGAGGCGAAACCAATGGCGAACACAATCGAAGCGTCCGGGTCGATGCAGGAATACGAGCGAAAGACGACGTCAGGGGTCGCGCCTCGAACGGCGGTCCAAACGAAGAAGGCGGCATCAGCCCGCCCCGCGAAAGAGGGGTTCATCGACGTCCGGAACCTTGTCAAGGTGTACGGGGGCCCCGGTCAGGAGAAGATCAAGGCGGTCAACGACGTCAGTTTCACCGTCGCCGAGGGCGAGTTCTTCGGGTTCCTTGGCCCGAACGGCGCGGGGAAGAGCACCGTCATCAAGATCATCACCACGCTCCTCTCGAAAACGAGCGGCTCGATCCGCGTCGCGGGACTCGACCTCGAGAGCAAGGGGGCGGACATCCGGCGGATCATCGGTTACACGGGGCAGTCGATCGGCGTCGACGGCGAGCTCACGGGGCGCGAGAACCTGTGGCTGATCGGCCGCCTGTACCACATGCCGAACGCGCTCGTGAACGAACGGGTCGACGAGCTCCTCGAGGTCCTACAGCTCAAGGACGCAGCAAACCGACGCGCGTACACGTATTCCGGCGGGATGCGCCGGCGCCTCGACCTCGGCGCGGGCCTTGTCCACCACCCCCGCATCCTCTTCCTCGACGAACCGACAACGGGGCTCGACCCGCAGACCCGCAACGCGGTGTGGGAGTACCTGCGGAAGCTCCACAAGGAGGAGCGGATGACGATCTTCCTCACGACCCAGTACATGGAGGAGGCGGACCAGCTGTGCCAGCGCATCGCGATCATCGACCAGGGCAAGATCGTCGCGGAGGGCAGCCCGGCGCAGCTCAAGGCGGGCATCGGCGCGGACGTCATCACGGTCCGCATCTCCCAAGGCGAGGCGTTCGAGCAGGGCCGCGAGCGGGCCCTCGCGATCGTCGGGGCCGTCGCCGGGGTGACCCACTCGACGGCGTTCGACGAAGGCGTGAGCGCGCACACCGCCGACGGCGGCGCGACGTTGCTTGAGATCCTCCGGAGGCTGGACGCCGAGCGCGTCCCCGTCCTCCAGGTCTCGCTCGCGCACCCCACGCTCGACGAAGTCTTCCTGCAGCACACGGGTCGGCAGATGCGGGTCGAGGAAGTGAAGCCGATGTCACGCGGATTCCGGAACCGGAGGCGATAGCATGGCGACCGAAGTAGAACACGCACGTCCGACGATCATGCGAACGAGAGACGAAGAGTCGACCGGCGGAGTCTTCACCGAGATCGGCCTCGTCACGTGGCGCCAGCTCAAGAAGCTCACGAGGAACCCCGTCCTCCTGTTCTTCAGCCTCTTCATGCCCTTGATCTGAGACGTTCGGGACGGTCTTCTCGAAGGCGAGCCTCGTCGCGCTGCCGTACGACTACGTCGCCGTCCTCCTCCCGGGCATCACGGTCATGACCGCGATCCAGAGCGCGTCCCAATCCGGCTTCGGCATGGTCGCCGACCTCGAGTCCGGGCTCATGGACAAGTTCTTCGTCGCGCCGATCCGACGGAGCAGCGTCCTCGCGGGCAAGCTCCTCGCGGACGGGATCCGCATGGCGGCCCAAGCGGGGATCATCCTCGGCATCGCGGCGCTCCTCACGCTCGCGAATTGGAAGATCCCGTTCGCGACGGGCGTCACGGGCGCCTTGCTCGTCACGCTCCTCGCCGCCGCGTTCGGGGTCGCGTTCTCGGGGCTGTCGAACTTCGTCGCATTGCGGACGAAGAACACGGAGGCGACGATGATGGTGAGCTTCTCCCTCACGTTCCCCCTCCTGTTCCTCAGCACCGCCATGCTTCCGAAGGCGAGCCTGCCTGTGTGGGTCCAGAACTTCTCGGCGGTCAACCCCGTAAGCTACATCGCCGACGCCTCCCGCGGCTTGATCCTCACCGGGTTCGACTGGTCCGCGATCGGCAACGCGTTCCTCGCGGTCGCCGCGTTCGGAGTCGTGCTCAACGGATTGGCGGTCTTGGCGTTCCGCGCTCAAGGCAAGTAGGGCGCGCGCGAACGGGAAGAGGGAACTCACCCGCCAAACGTGCGCCGGATGATAGCGGGAGCCGAGGCCATAAGTAACGGCTCCCGCTTCGTTCCCCGATGCGCCGCACGCGGCCGTGGTGGCGGCTCCGCCGGATCAAGCACCGCGACGCGGTCGCTCTCTGCATCTTATCTTCCGCCTTCCTCTTCGCGGGGGAGTTGACGGTCCCAATCCTGCAGCAGATCTACACGCAGTACCTCGAACCTGTCACCTCGCGTTCCGGCTCGGGCTCATCCTCCTCGGGTACACGACCGCGTTCGGGGCGTTGCTCGTGCTCCTTGGCGGGTGGTACTTCCTGCGCGGCGCGATCCCGCGCGGCCGGTTCTGCGTCGGCCTCGGCATAGGGCTCACATCCCTCCTGCTCGTGAGCCGGATCGCGTATTCGACGCTCGCGTTCGGAACGCCTCTCGCCTATTTGGTCCCACTCGCGACGTCCCTCACCGGGCTCGGGATCCTGTTTGGCGTGGCGGCGCACACAACCATGGGAAGCTACGCGCTGCTCGTCAAGCGCCGCGCGGGCTTGGCCATCCGGCGATGGCGGCGCGCGCGCCGAGCACGTGGCTCCCGATCCAAGGGGTCCGGCTCGCGGGGTTGACCGGACCCGGACCGCACTACCGCAGAACACACCGGACTACACGCGACTACCGCCTTTCACGTCGAGGAGAGGACTCTCCCCCGACACCGGGAGCGGAGTTCCAGATGGCAAACATGCGGCGCGAGGTCGCGGGCCGCCTTGCAGACGAGCTCGGCGAGCCCTCCACGAAGACGAGGACTCTCGGGCTAGGGGTCGTGATCGCGCTACTCGTCGCCGGGACGGGGTGGGTCATCGCCGCTCCCGCGTCCGCAGCCGCCGGGCAGTATTCCGTAACCGACCTCGGGACGCTACCCGGGGGCAGGACCAGCATCGCCTACGACATCAACGGTGCCGGCGAGGTCGTGGGGGCGAGCGACTTCGGGAGTGGATCGGTCTCCCACGGGGTCCTCTGGCACGACGGCACGATCACGGACCTCGGACAGCGCGGGGGGCCCTCGAACTCGAGTGTCGCATGGGGCATCAACGACGACGGTCAAATCGTCGGCTATGGCCGCGTCCCTTGGACGCCGTATGAGAAGGCCATTCTTTGGGAAAATGGAACCATGGTCGATCTCTCGATGGCCCGAGCCTATAGCCTCAATGAACAGGTCCAAGTCGCGGGCGGGACGAATCCGTCCCCGTCCTCCGACGCCGTGCTCTGGGAAGCGGGCACGACCACGTACCTGGGCACATACGGGGGACAGGCCTACGACATCAACAACCGACGTCAGCTCGTCGGCCGGTACACCCCGTGTTGCCCTTACACGTCCTACGGGTTCCTCTGGGAAAACGGAACGGTAACGAAGCTCTCCCAGATGTCGGTGGCGTCCGGGATCAACGACGCGGGCCAGGTCGTCGGCGGCAACGTTCTGTGGGACAACGGGACCGTGACGTACCTCGGGACGTTGGGAGGCGCCTCAACCTCGGCCTACGCCATCAACAACGGAGGCCAGGTCGTCGGGACCAGCACCAACGCGTCCGGCTCCTGGCACGCCTTCCTATGGGAGGACGGTGCGATGCAGGACCTGGACACCCTCCCCGGAGGATCGAGGAGCGAGGCGTGGGGCATCAACGAATTCGGGCAAGTCGTCGGCTCCAGCACAGATTCGACCGGTAACAGTCACGCCGTCCTCTGGTCGCGGGTGGACGGAACCCACGACGTCGCCGTCGTGTCGGCGTCTGCAGACCCCAGGGTCGTTCTGGCGGGCGACCCGGTCACGATCACCGCGACGGTCCGGAACCAGGGAGATTGGCCGGAGACGTTCGACGTGACCGCGTTCGCGAACTCAATCCTCATCGGCACGCAAACGGTCACGAACCTTACACCTGGCGATTCCGTGAACATCTCGTTCCCGTGGGATACATCGACCTTCGACCCCGGGACCTACTCGATCAACGTCGCGGCGGTCCCGGTGCCAGGCGAAACGGACCTCGCGGACAACGAGCTCAGCGCCGGAGTCGTGTTGATCCTCCCCAACCTCCTCGTCCTCCTCAGAACGATTCAGGTTCGTCGGTTCTGAAAATCTCGTGGCGCGAAGCGAACCACAGCCTCGAACCTCTGGTTCTGTGATGGGGCCGCGGTACCACAAGGATGCCAGGTGACCGTCGTAAGCCCCTTTCTGTTCCGACGGCATTGGACTGAGCGTCCGACTTGGCCCGCGGTGCGGGCCGCTTTGGACTTGCTCCAGCGGGGAGTCGCCGTCTCACCATGAGGGGCCCACTCCCGGGCCCCCGCGCTTCCGCGGCCAACGTCCGCGCCTTCGTGCGCGCGCGCCTCATCCTCGGCCGTGGCTGTGTCGTGTCTGCGCCCTTGCCGTCCCTCTCGGGACCCCGGCTTGCGCCGGGCCGCCTTCGTATGGAGAGGGGACTTTCCTCGGCGCCTACGCGGGGCACCGTCGGCCGTCCACGGTCTCCTGGCGGCGAGCGGATTCACGAGGTCGGCTTAAGCGTTTTGTCGCGCCTCAACCGCCGTAGTGCCACCCCAGCGCCTCGAGCGGGAGCAATTTCCCCGCCGCGGCACTCGCATCCACGACCTCCGCGAGGACGATGCGGTGATCGCCGCGGTCGAGGATGTCCAGATACTTACACTCGATCCAACCGGCGCCGCCCGCCACGACCGGGAGTCCCGAGGGCGTCGCCTCGGTCGGCACCTTGTCGAAGGCCTCGTCGAGGACATTCTGCGCGAGCGTGTCTGAGCCTTCCTTGAGAAACGAGACGGCGAACGCCTTCGCGCGTCGCACGTTCGCCAGCGTTCGGCTGTCTTGGGACAGCGCGAACGCGACCAGTGCGGGCTTGAATGACGTCTGCATCAGCCAGGTCCCGAACATGAGATGGTTCGCGCCGTCCTCCGTCTTCGTACCGACGACGTACGCTCCGTACGGGATCAGCTGCAGGACTTTTTTCTTCGCCTTCTTGTCCATCGCCCCACCGTCCGGCGGAATGCGAGCGCCGTTATGAACTTCGACCTGCGACGGGAAGAGGAAGCCGGGCTTATCTCGTCCGGAGACCCTACAAATCGTGTGCCCTAGGGCGAGGTACACCGGCCGCACGATTGAGAATCGCGCGCCTGATCTTGCTTATCTCCCGGGGAGTTCGGACGAAGGACGCCTTGTCGGGGTCGATCGGGCCGCCCTCATGCGGATCTCCTCGAAACCGTGGGAAC
>VBMQ01000030.1:0-22191 GCA_005878375.1 Methanobacteriota archaeon
CGACGACGTACCGTTGGTACGCGCACGACCGCACCCTCGCGTCCGCGGCCCGCGCCGCCTGGAACGCGGCGGGAGCGAACCTCATGTTCAATCCGAGGATGAACTTCGTATGGGGCGGCTCGTACGCGATCCGCCGCGAGACGTTCGAGCGCACGTACATCGCCGCGAAATGGGCGAGTGCGCTCAGCGACGACATGGTCGTCACCCAAGCGGTCAAGGGGGTGGGCCTACGCGTCGCGTACGTCCCTCGGGCGACCGTCGTGACGGACGAGCCGACGGATTGGCGGGGGACACTCGAGTGGACCACCCGCCAGACCGTGATGATGCGCGCGTACGATCCCCGGGTCACGCGGTACGCGGCCCTCGCGTACGCGACGATCACCGGGTCCGTCGACCTCGGGATCGGCCTCGCGATCGTCGCGGCGGTCGCGGACCCCGCGTATTGGCTTCCCGCCCTTCTCCTCCTCTCCCACGTCCCGTTCCTTGCCGCCAAGGCGTTGCTTCGTCTGGCCACCTTCCGTCGGATCACGGGGCACCGTCTCGGGCCGACGGGGGCGTTCGTCCTCGGAAGCCTCGTCGCTCCCTGGCTCGCGCTGTTCAACCTGAACGCCGCTCGAAAGTTGCGCGTGATTTCTTGGCGGGGGACGCTCTACGAGCTCCGGGGACCCGCGCCGATTCGCGTCGTTCGACGGTGACACGCGAGTCCGCTACGTTCGCGCCCGCGCCGCCTCCTCGTGCTTCGCGAGCTCGGCGAGGAGCCAATTGCGCCGTCGGCTCTTTTGGATCGTATATTCCATGGACGCGATGGGCGGCACGAGTGCGATTACGATCGCCGCAAGGAGAAGAGGGAGGTCCGCCCGAACGCCCGACGCCGCGAGCGCGTAGAGGATTGCCGCCAGAATTGCGGGCGGCAGGAAGAACGCGTAGACGATTGCCGCGAGACCGACGAGCGGTCGCCGCGCCTCCTTGTGCATCTCGAGCACCTCGCCGTCGGAGTACGGGCGCACGTCCGACACGAGCGGTCGGCGCAGGCCCTCGAACGCCTCGCGCACGGATGCCATCGCGTACGTGAAGCCGGGCGACTCCCCCCGGAACGCGCGAATGGAGCCCGGCGTGAACTTGACGACGATGCGCCGGCCGTCCGCGAGCTCCAGGCCGAGGCCGGTGTGGACGAGGGTCCCGGCAGAGGACGCGAACGGGGACATCGCGGCACCGGAGATCTCGTACGCGGCCGGGTAGACGTTCCGGACGTCCTGCCATGCGAAGAAGGCGGGCGCGCGAACGAGCCGCCGCCAAAGGGGTCGGGACGGTTCGATCCCCCCCGTGCAGATCCGCGTGGGACGCGGGGATTGGAGGACCGCGTACACGACGGCGGCACCGAGGGGCGCGAAGCACACGACCCCGAACAGCTCCGGCGGGAAGGCAACGGGCGCCGCGAGCGTGACGATCGTCAGGAGCAGGATGCCCGAGACGGTCATCGCGGTCATCGGGAGCGGGTTGTACTCGAACAGGAGGGCGCCGCGCCGGTCCACGGGGCCTGCGACGGCGCGCGCCGTATTTAATAGGCCTCGGTGAATTGAAATAGCAAGAGCCGCATGGGGCGGCATGCAACCCCCCCAGCAGCAGCCGATGGGATCGTCGCAGCCGTACTATGGGTATCAGCCCCCCATGCAGGCCGCCGGCCCGCCGATGATGATCAACAAGCGGATCATCTTCATGGTCGTCGCCCTCGGGGCCCTGCTCGTGTGGATCGCCCAGGTCGCGGGCCACTCGTTCGGGGTCACGGACACGGGCACCCTGCGCGCCTTGCTCGCCCTCTACTACACGGGCGCCGCGATCGGGGTGGGCGGGTGCGTCCTGGGCGCGCTCGGGAGCCCGCGGACGGACGGCCACCAGAACCTCGGCCTCCTCGTCTTGGCGGGATTCCTCGTCCTCGCGCTGACCGGGCGGCCGTTCTGAGCGTCCCCGCGTCCCGAACGACCGGGGGCCGGGCTCCCGGTCGCCCAATCCTTTTACCGCCCTCGCCGATGTGACGCGCGATGCTCAGCCTCGGGATCGAAGGGACCGCGCACACCGTCGGCGTGGGCATCGTCGACGAGTCGTGCCGGGTTCTTGCGAACGTGTCCGCGACGGTTCGCCCCGAGACCGGCGGAATCCATCCGCGGGAGGCGGCGAACCACCACGCGGAGCGGGTGGTCCCCCTCGTCCAGGAGGCCGCCGCAAAAGCGGGGGTGCGGCTGGCGGACGTCGACGTGGTCGCCTTCTCGCAGGGTCCTGGTCTCGGGCCGTGCCTTCGGACGGTCGCCACCGCCGCGCGGGCGCTCGCCCTCGCACTCGGCAAGCCGCTCGTCGGCGTGAACCACTGCGTCGCCCACCTCGAGATCGGCCGCGGGCGATGCGGGTGCGACGATCCCGTCCTCCTGTACGCGAGCGGGGGCAACACGCAGATCATCGCGTACGCCGCGGGACGGTACCGCGTCTTCGGTGAAACGCTCGACATCGGGATCGGCAACATGCTCGACAAGTTCGGGCGCGAGGTGGGCATGCCGTTCCCCGCCGGGCCGTTGATCGAGAAGGAGGCGAAAGGGGGTCGGGAGCTCCTCGCGCTCCCGTACAGCGTGAAGGGGATGGACGTCGCCTTCAGTGGCCTCCTCACGGCGGCGCTCCAGCTCCACCGCCAAGGAGCCCGGATGGAAGACTTGTGCTTCTCGATCCAGGAGACCGCGTTCGCGATGCTCACCGAGGCGACGGAGCGGGCGATGGCCCACATCGACAACGATCAGGTCCTCCTCGGCGGCGGGGTCGTGCGGAACCAGCGCCTCCGGTCGATGGTCGGACGGATGGCGGAGGATCGCGGGGCGCGCATGTTCGTCCCGGAGGGTGAGCTGTGCGTCGACAACGGGGCGATGATCGCGTGGACGGGGTTGCTTCAGTTCAAGTCCGGGCACCGTCCCGCAATCGAGGAGACGCTGATCGATCAGAGGTATCGGACCGACGCGGTCCAGGTCACGTGGCGGTGACGCTCACCGGCACGCCGCGGCCCACGGCTCCTGCGCGAACTCGCTGACCCCGCAGTATTCCGTGAGGATGACCCCGTGACGCGACTCCACGAGAGCCGCGTTGAGGTTCACGCCCTCGCAGTACACGACGGCGATCATCCGGCCGTAGCTCCCGCCCGTCTGCCCATCGTCCTCGTCCACGAGGGCGTGCGCTCCGATGGGACACGCGGTCGCGGTGAAGTCCGTCGCCTCCGCCGCCCCCGGTCGGCCGACTTCCGGGGTGTTCACGAGCGCGAGGCGGATGCGTTGGTCGTTGACGTCGAGCGTGTCCCCGTCGACGATATGCGTCACCGTGCCCGTGAAACAGGCGGCGGTCCCCTTGCACTGCGGCGCCGGCGATCCCGCGGGCGGGGTGTTCGCGACGTGCGCGAGGATGCCGGCCGCGGCCACGAGGACGATCAGGACGACGATCACGTAGGCCATCGCCGCGCTCGTCATCGCTCGGCGGTCTCTTCGCATCATCCGGCGTAGAATCGCGCCGGGGTACAAAGAACCGCGGCTACGCGTGGGCCTCAACGGCTTCCACCGCCGCGCCGCGAGGCGCCGCATGCCCCAGGTCCGCAAGCACGGTCTCGATCGCGGCCCACGTCGCGCGCATGTCGTCCATCGAGCAGATGCCCATGTGGCCGATGCGGAAGATCTTCCCCTTCAACTGCGCCTGACCCCCCGCAATCACGACCCCGTGCTCGGCCAGGAGTTTCTTGCGGAACGTCGAGTCGTCGATTCCCGGCGGATAGGAGACGGCTGACACCGTGTTCGAGGCGACGGATTCGTCCGGATACAGTCGAAGGCCGAGGGACTTCGCCGCGGCCCGGCACGCCCCCGCGAGTTTCGTCGTCCGCGCGATTCGGTTCTCGAGGCCCTCCTCCCTCAGGAGTCGGAGCGCCTCGCGGACCGCGAGGAAGAGGGGGATTGAGGGCGTGTACGGCGTGTCCTCGTCGTCGCGGAGCGCGTCGATGTGCGCCTTCAGGTCCAGATAGTAGGCGGACTCTTTGTGCAGCTGTTCGTACGCCCGGCGGGAGACCATGACCCCCGCCAATCCGGCGGGGGCCGCGATGCACTTCTGCGACCCCAGGACGAGCGCGTCGACGCCCCACTCATCCGGTCGGCACTCGATGCCGCCAACGCTCGTGATGCCGTCGGCGAGGCAGAGGACGTCGTGCTTCCGGCAAAGCGCCGCAATTTCCTTCAGCGGGTTCGTGACCCCCGTGCTCGTCTCGTTGTGGCAGACCGCCAACGCGCGGTAGTCTCCCGCCTCGAGGGCGGCGGCGACCTTGGCGACGTCCATCGGCTTCCCCCACGGGAACTCGAGTTGGGTCGGTTCCGCGAACAGTTTCGCGAGGTCGTACGCCCGCTCGCTGAACTTCCCGTTCACGAGGGTCAGGACCCGATCACCCTGGCGGAGCAGCGAGCTCGTCACCGCCTCGAGGCCCGCCGTGCCCGACCCGGAAATTGCCGCGACCTCGCCCCCGGTCTGGAAGACGTATCGGAGCCCCTCGCGGACGTCCGCGTTCACCTTGCGGAACTCGGCACCGCGGTGGTTGATCACGGAACGCGTCATCGCCTGCAGCACGCGCGGGTCCACCTTGACCGGCCCCGCGAGCATGAATACGGTGTCCACGGGATCGGGCGCGCAACGCGGACGCGTCCTTAAGGTTCTCGCGCGTGGGGTGCGGTTCGGACGGGTCGCGACAACGACGACGTGGGTATTATATAGGAGCCACCACATTCGTCCGACAAGCGTACGTCAAATGACGGACAAAAGACGTACGCGCGGGACGGAGGCCGCTATGGGGAACGACGGCGAGAAAATCACGGTCCGCATTCCCAAGCGGTTCCTCGAGACCGTTGATTTCCTTGTCGATCTCGACGACTTCCCGTCCCGGAGCGAGGCGGTCCGCACCGCCATCCGGGACATGATCTATGCGCGGGTCGCCCTCGTCTCCGAGCGTATCAAGCAGATCCAGGCGGCGGAAGCCGCGATCGCGGAGAAGGAGACGCTCCGAAAGCAATTCCTCCAGAAATGATCGCAACCACACTCGCCAACGGGATGGGAGCACCGGCAGGGAGAGAGGTGACGTCCCCCCACACCTCACGATTAACCTCCCCCCAACTACGGGTGGCCTAAGAAGGGTCACCCGCTTTTTTCTCCGAGCGGCCAACGTTTAAGGAACGGCCATCCTTAGGTCGCGCGAATGGCGGCACCCGTGGGGGCCCTCCAACACGCGGTCCTCGTCGCGGTCCCCCTCGCCCTCGTCGTCCTGATCTTTGTGACCCCGGGCCTCATCGGGCATCCGCAGTCGCCCGCGATCCCCATCCTCTCCGTCGGGGTGGCGAAGCAGCCATGGAACGCGACGTATAACGAGACGGCGGTCCTGTACGTGCGCGACGCGCTCAGCAACCCGCTGTACGATTACCTCGCGATCAACGTCACGGGGCTGGGCAACTACTCGGGCACGTCGTGGGCGACGAGCGGGACGCGGGTGCCGTTCGTCCTCCTCAAGTTCCCCGTCAACGCGACGCGCATCGCGAATGTGACGGCCGTCGCCATCGAAGGCCGAGCCGTGTACCAGTACAACGCCACGATCGAGTTCCGGTTCGACCAAGGGTGGGTCTTCCGCGTGACCCCCGAGGGCGACCTCTCCTATCGCGACTACCCCGTCTTCAGCGTCACGATGCGGCGGGAGGCGCCATGAAGCGTCGCTGGCTCGTCCTTTGGGCCCTGATCGTCGCGGCGTTGGCGGCGATCTGGCTCGGCATCGCGTCCGGGGTCATCGTGTTCGACCCGCTCACGAACTTCTACTTCGTGATCGTCGCGGTCGCGGTCATTGGGATCCTATCGATCATTGGGGCCGTGTTCATCGGGATTTTCGTCGTGTACCGCATCTACTACCGCCAAGAGTTCACGCCGTTCGAGAAGGAGATGCTCGGGACTTGGCGGGAATCCGGGCAAGAAGGGGTAGGCAGGGGACGATCGGTTCTAGGCGAGCCTCTCGGGGCACACCTCACGCCTCGAGCAGTGGATGCACTTCCCCGGCCGCTGGTGGTTCCGGTGCGCCTCCCCTTTGCGGAGCGCGGCGCGCATCTCCTCGAGCTTCCCGACGACGAGTTTCTTGAGGTCCGGGTTGTACTCGATCTCGTGGCTCGCTCCCTCGTACTTGATGATCCCATGGGGAGGTGCCTTTCCGGAGGTCTCCTCGACGAGCAAGCAGTACGCCGCGAGCTGAAGGATGTGGGAGAACAGTGGACCGCGCGGGGTCCGGCCCGTCTTCACCTCGACCGGGATGAGGACGTCGCCCTCCGCGATCACGTAGTCCGGCCGCCCACGGAGCCCGTATTTCTCACTCACGAGGAGGTCCGGCTTCGCCTCGGGGTGGTCCACGTATGTGACCTCGCCCTTCGTGGCGCGATACTTCTCGCGGGCGAGCTTCGCGAGCAGCTCGTGCACGAGACCGCGGCGGAGGAAGAACGTGGCCCCGATGAGCCAGACGAGCGCGATCGCTTCGACGGTCCGCCCGAGCCACTCGTCCTGGACGATGAACGTCGTCACAGACATCACGGCGGCGATCAGGGCGACCATGGAGAAGACGAGGATTGCCCGCTCCCATCCGAACCGCTCGGCTTCCGACGCAAGCCGCTCGGCGCGATACAGGAAGAAGACGGCGGCCAAGAGCCAGATCAAGGACACGACGTCGAGGATGAGCGTGAGCTGGAACGGGGTCTGCGTCACGAATGAGATCCCGAGGACCGCCACGATTGTGGCGGCGACCGCGAAGTAGAGGACGGTCGTCTCGGACTCCTTCCCCGTCTTCTCGTGCTTGCCGATGCTGAGGATCTCGTCCCCCATCTCCTCGTGCTTCGTGATCCCCTCCACAATTTCCTTGCCGACCTCTTCGACGTCTCCCCGGCTCAGCCACCACGTGAGGGGGCAGTACCCGTATTTCTCGACGTCGCCCGCCGAAAACACGGGGGTCGCGGCGGCCACGACTGTCCCATCCGGGGCCGCTACTTAATCCCTTTGCGGTGGCGTCGCACGGCGAGAACGACGAACACGGCGGCGGTCGCCAAGATGGGGATCAGCCAGAGGATCGGGGCATCCGTCTCCCGATCGACCGCTCGAACGGTGACGATCGCGGTCGCATTGGCGGTGTTGCCCCACGCGTCCGCGGCATGGAGCTCGACCCGGTACACGCCCGGCCGTTCATAGGTGTACGTGGGTTCGGGACCCCAGCGGTCGACGCGGCCGTCCCCATCGAAGTCCCAGGAATAATTCGTCACCCCGACATCGTCTCCGGAGCCGAGACCGCTGAACGCGATGGCCTCGCCCTTGTCGACGGTCCGGTCGGGGCCCGCGTCCGCTCGGGGCGGCGTGACGTCGTCCTTCCAGTCCCAAGTGAACGCCTCCGCGAAATACGCGGCCACGTCTTCATTCTCGACGAGGAGGCCGACTTCCCGATTCGCGGTCGCGGAGTTCCGGTTCCAGTTGATGCTCGAGACGAGCGTGGTCCGCCCGTCGATCAGGAGGCCCTTGTTGTGGACCTCCGTGAACCCGTGGACCGGAAGGTCGATCAGCTTTGCGCGGAGGGGAAGTCCCTCGCGTTCCGCGATCCCGGTCACGAACGCGATCGTGTTCGTGTTGTTTGTGAGGCCGCCGTCTTCCACATTTGGCGGGGAACTGTCGAGGAGGAGCCGGACGGAAACGCCGCGCCGGGCGGCAGACACGAGTTCCTGGAGGTAGAGATTGGGGAACGTGCCCCAGTCCGGATACGCGTAGAATAGCTCCGCGTCGATCGCGTGGGTCGCTGCGCGGAGGGCCCCGATGATGGTATCCGCTGCTAAACTCGACTCGGGCGCGAGCACGGGGGTCACGCGAAACGTTCCTGTGATTATGCGCGCGGGGAGTCGGGCCCTGCGCTCACCCGCCGTTGACGGCTCCGGGGCGGAGGGACGGACGATCATCGTCTCGATCATCGCGATGTCGCGGCGGCGGCCATCGAAGTCTCCTTCGAACACGGTGCCGAAGTATGCCGCGAGCGGGGCGTCGGTGACCGCGAGCGTCCAGCCTCGCGAGCCACCGGTCCCGTGTGGCGGGAATCCGGACGGTCCCCAGTTCTCGGAAGAAACGACGACCGCGCGGCCGTCGAGGATCGCGTACTTCGCGTGCACGTACCGATACCGCTCCTGAATGTCCCTCGTCGTGTTGTTGACCATGAACCGCACGTCGGCGCCCGCCGAGGCGAGGGCGAGCGCAAGGGCCCATTCGTCGGAATCGATTCCCCCGACCGGGCCACCCTCGAGGAGGATTCGAACGCGGACATGCCGGGCGAGCGCGTCCTCGAGGTGCGTCGCCAGGATTCCGCTCGTGAGCGTGTACACTTCCAGGTCGATGGATGAGGTTGCATTCGCGAGCAGGGACCCCAGGGCCCCGAGGCTTTCGTCCGGGGAGACGAAGGCGACCACGGGGCCCTGAACCGTGAATGAGGCCGAGGGCAAGTCCGATTGCCCGAGCGACCACACGCGCACGAGGTCCCAGTCCGCGGCGGAGTCGGTGTCCCGCCACGCCGAGTCCTGGGCGCGACGCGCGACGAGTCCGGAGCCCACGGCTTTGGCGGCATTCCCCGTCCAGCCCGGTCCGGAGTAGGAGGAAGTCCCGTATCGGAACACGTCTCGGATCGCTCCCGTGGGATCCCGGAGCAGGATCTCATCCCCGCCGTTGTTGAGCTGGAACGCGCCCGCCACGATCATCGGCGTCGCGTTCCCCGAGACGTACCGGTAGTCGGCGCCTTCGAGCGTGTCCTCGAAATACGCGGTCGAGTTCTGCGCCACGACCACGTGATCAGCGGCGGCGACGGAACCCGCCGCGAACGTCAGCGTCCCCTCGCCATCCGAGAGCGCCCAGCCCGTGAGATCGGTGGAGGACGAGTCGACGTTCGCGAGCGTCACATACTCGTCGGCGCGCAACGCGTTGTAGTACGCTTCGACGATCAGGAGGGGCGATGAGGCACCGCGCGTAGCGTCAGGGGCAAAAAAGGTGAGAGGGGCGGGCGTCCGGTCCGCCGCCGCTGAGCCATGAGCGACGTGGGCATTGAGGAGCAAGGTGAGCACGACGGAGACCGTGACACACCGCATCCCTCTCGGCCCTCCCCATGATCCGAGGAAGTACTTGCCCCTCGGGCGTACATGTACGCGGAGGCCTACGCTTCGCGCGTCAGCCCCTTCGCGAGGTCCCGCAGCGCCTTCTCAGGGTTCTTCGCCTTCACCACGCCGGAGGCGAGGAGGACGCCCACGGTCCCGAGCTCGAGCGCCTTCGCGACGTCCTTCCCCGTCTTCACGCCCGCGCCGCAGAGGACCTTGACCGCGGGGTTCGCGGTGCGAATCCGGTCGACGGATCTTGTGATCACTTCGGGTTTGGCGGTGGTGACGCTCACGTCCCCGCCAATCAGCTCCGGCGGTTCGATCGCGATGTAGTCCGGACCGAGCTTGGCGGCGGTCCCCGCCTCCCCGGGGTCGTCCGCGCAGACGACAACCTCGAGGCCCAAGACGTGGCACCGCTTGACGAGATCCCGGATTTCCTCCCACGCGACCTTCCGTTCGCTGTGGTTCACGATCGTGCCAACCGCGCCCGCGGCGAGGGCGGCCTCCGGCGGGAGCCAGCCCGTCGACTTGCCGGTCTCGGCGGGGTCGAGGTGCTGCGCGAACACGGGGAGGCGGACGGACTTCGCGACGAGGGCGAGGTCGAACGCCGACGGCGCCACCGCCAAGGAGCGGCCCGTGTCCTCCTCGACGGTCGCGCACGTCTTCGCGAGCGCAACGGCCTTCGGGCCCAAGGCCTCCTCGTACGCTTTGAAGTTCACGAGGAGGAACGGCGTCCGCACGGCCCCGGCATCGCCTCGGCGATTAAGAACGTTCTGAGGAAATGGCCTGGCGGGCGCACCGCTCGCGGCGCAGACTTCTCAGAACAATCCCGTGATCCGGCCTTGCTCGTCGATGTCCATCGTGAGGGCCGCTGGCTCTTTGCCGAGGCCCGGCATCCGCATGATATCCCCCGCCAATACGACGAGGAAACCCGCGCCCGCGCTCGCGCGGACGCCGCGGACCTCCAGCGTCCATCCGGTGGGGGCTCCCCGCAGCGTCTCGTCGTCCGAAAGGGAGAGCTGGGTCTTCGCGATGCAGATTGGAAGGTGATCGAGCCCCGCGGTCCGCAACCGTTCGAGGTCCTCGAGCGCGGCCGCGTCGTACTTCACGTCGCCGGCGCCGTAGATCGTTGCGGCGACCTTCGAGACCTTCTCCTCGAACCCGTCCTCGTCCCGATACACGGGGTGAATCGACGGGGTGCTCTTGGCGGCGTCGACGACGAGCTTCGCGAGTTCTTCCCCGCCAGAGCCCCCGTCCGCGTAGAGGGTGTGGGCCGCGGCCTTCGCGCCCTCCGACTGGCCATGATCGACGATCGCATCGACCTCCCGGTCCGAATCCGTCCCGAACCGGTTCACCGCCACGACGCCCGGGAGGCCGAGGGTCTTCAGGATTCCGAGGTGCGCGTCCAAGTTCGCGAAGCCCCTCTCGAGGGCCGCCAGGTCCTCCACGGCCAAGTCCTTCCGCTTCGCGCCGCCGTGGTGCTTGAGGGCGCGCACGCTGACGACGAGGACCGCAGCGCTCGGCAGGAGTCCAGACTGGCGGCACACGAGGTCGACGAACTTCTCGGCCCCCAGGTCAGCGCCGAAGCCCGCCTCCGTGACCACAACGTCCGAAGTCCCGAGCGCGAGGCGGTCCGCGAGCACGCTGCTGTGCCCGTGCGCGATGTTCGCGAACGGCCCACCGTGCACGAGTGCGGGGGAGCCCTCGAGGGTCTGCACGAGGTTCGGCATGAGCGCGTCCTTCAGGAGGATCGCCGCGGCGCCCTGGACGGTGAGGTCTTGCACGGTTACCGGCGCCCTGTCCCGGTCGAACGCGACGACGATTCGATGGAGGCGTTCCTTCAAGTCGGCGAGCCCCTCGGTAAGGCACAAGATTGCCATCACTTCGCTCGCGGCCGTGATGATGAAGTTGTCCTCCCGCGGGACCCCGTGCTTCGGCCCTCCGAGGCCGACCACGACGTTCCGGAGCTCGCGGTCGTTCATGTCCTCGCATCGCGGGAACAGGACGCGCGTCGGGTCGACGTTCAGTTCGTTGCCGTGGAAGATGTGCGCGTCGAGGACGGCGGCAATCAGGTTGTTCGCCGCGGTGACCGCGTGGATGTCGCCGGTGAAGTGGAGGTTGATGTCCTCCATCGGCACGACCTGCGAGCGGCCGCCGCCGGCGGCACCGCCTTTCGTGCCGAAAACAGGGCCGAGGGACGGTTGGCGGATCGCCGCCACGCCCTTCACGCCGATCCGCCGGAGCGCCTGGCCGAGACCGACCGTCGTCAACGTCTTGCCCTCGCCGTGGCGGGTCGGCGTTGTGCCGGTCACGAGGACGAGTTTCCCCTGACGGGCCTTCCGGGCCCGCTCGATCGCGGGGATCCGAACCTTCGCCATCGCCTCGCCGCGGAGGACGAGGTCGTCCCGCGAGAGGCCGAGGTCCGCGCCCACGTCCACGATCGGACGAAGGCGCGCAGCCTGGGCGACATCGATGTCCGTCGGCATCGGGGTCCGGGGAGCCGGGGCCCCGCCATAAAGGCTGTGCCGGGCGACGCTCCGCGTCGGCGGGGAAGAAAGAAAACAGCCACGTCCGCACGATGGCGGCGCGGCGGAAAGGGGTTCGTGTCCGTCCGCGGGCCCGCGTCAGTACCGACGGGGCGAGCGCTTCCGGAAGCAGTCCTGGCAGTACACCGGCCGCGACCCGTCGGGCTTGAAGGGCACTTGTGTCTGCTTGCCGCAATCGGCGCAGATCACGTCGTGCATCTCCCTCGGCCCTCGGTCGAACCGTCGTCCGCCGCCACCGCCTCGGTCTCGATCCATTTGCTCCAACTCATTGTGCCGGCCCTTCGTGGGGCCAGCGGACGAATGAGGGTTCTCTACCTATAAGAAGGCACGGGTGGCGGGTCCGCTACCGGACGTCTTCCCACTTGCCCTTGTGCTTCTCCATGAGCTCGGGCATCGTCGTGTACTCCATCTCGTCCATCGGGAGGCGGTGGGGCTCGAACGGCCCGTGGCGGCGCATGTAGTCCGCGAGCTCCGCGGCCTGGCGGCGGGCGGGCTCGAAGGACGGGTCGTCGAACAGGTCCACGGGCGGCTTCACGAGGGTCGCGTTCGCGATCTGGAAGCCGAGGCCGAAGCAGCGCGGGGGACCGTCGAACCGCGCCGTCCGGTTGTCCTTCTGCCCGACGACCATGAGCGGGCCGTTGTGGGAGCCCCGGTTCCAGCCGGAGACGAGGAAGGGCCAGGCCCACGCCTCGAGGATCTCGCCCATCCCGGGGAGCCCCGATTGCGCCCGCACGATCCCGACGGGGTCGTCCTTGCCCACGTACTTCCCCGCGATCTGGGACAGTTTGTCCGTGGAAATGCACGCGATCGGCTCGTCCTTCGGCACCTTGTTCGAGCGCGCGTACACGCGCTTGATCACGAACCGCCCCTTCGTCCCGATGAACGCGAGGAGGTCGTACATCTGCTCCGGGCAGTTCAGGAAGATCCGGCGGTGCTCCTCGATGTCCCACACCTCGAAGCGGAAGCCCATGTGCATCGCCGTGTCGATGACGAGGCCTGCGGAGTTGAACGGGTCCGCGAAGATCCGGAAGATGGGTAGGTTGAACGCGCCCGGCTCCGTCTTGTCCATCATGAAGATCGCGACGGGTTCCGAGGGCCGCTCGACCATCTCGATCTCCGCGCTCCCGGGGCCGAGGCCGCGGACGTTTCCGGAGAAGGCGTCGACGAGGAGGTCCTGGCCCGCCCCATAGAGGTGGAGCTCCTTCGCGACCTCCGTCCCTCGCTGGAACGTGAGCCATGCGGTCTCGTGGACCTTCGGGTTGTCGACGCCCCGCCGGTGCGTCATCAGGAGCTGGAGGTCGTCCCCGGCGGTGGCGACGTAGAAGTCCTCGATCACGCCGAGGGAGACCGCCTCCTTCAGCGAGGCGCGCGCGGCCTCGATCACGTCGGGGTGGACGACCTGGTGGCCCGCGATGCTCCCGACGTCCGCCTTGATCGCCGACAGGGTCGTCTTCTCGGCCATGCGCTCCCGGCCACGCGAAGGCGAGGCGGCGTAATAAGGCTTGTCGCACGGCACGCTGGCCGTATGCGTTCGCGGCCCCGCGGCGCATGATTTATGGAGGCCTCGCCCTTGTCTCCGCGATGGCGGGCTCGGAGCAGGTCTTCCTCCAGCTCACGATCCTCCTGTCCGTCGCCGTCGCGAGCCACTTCGTCATCAAGCGGTTCCACCAGCCGACGATCATCGGAGAAATCGGGATTGGCGTCCTCCTCGGCCCCTCCGTCCTCGGCTACGCGCTCAACGGGTTCCGCCGCGTGGACCCCTCGTGCTTCGGCATCGTCCCGCCGGCGGGGTGCCCGCCCGGGTTCGACCCGAGCCTGATCGCGATCTTCGCGGCCCTGGGCTCGATCTTCCTCCTGTTCCTGATCGGTCTGGAGACGGACTCCCGCGCGATTTACCGGAAGGGCAACGTCCTCGTCGCCGTTGGCGGGGTCGTCGTCCCCTGGGTGTTCGGCTTCCTGTTCGCATTCCTCATGGTGCCGGACGCGAGCTTGCAGGTCGGTACCCGCCTGACGCCACGGCTCGTCATGGCGACGTTCGTCGGGGCCACCCTCGTCGCGACGAGCACCGCCATCGCGGCCGCGATCTTGCGGGAACTCGGGATGCTCCGGACGACCGTGGCGAACACGATCATGGGCGCCGTGATCGTCGACGACATCCTCGGCCTCCTCGTGCTGTCCGTGTCCCTCGGGATCGCCGGGGGCGCGCTCGACCTCGTCCTGCTCGCCTACCTCGTCGCGGCGGCGATCGCGTTCATCGCCTTCGCGCTGTACATCGGCTCTCACTACTTCAGCCGCCTCGTCGTGTGGACGCAGGGCCGCGGCAAGCGCGTGGGCCTCACGCACGCCGGGTTCATGGTGGCGATGGCGGTCGCGTTCTCCATGTCATTTCTCTCCGAGTTGATTGGCCTCTCCGCCGTGATCGGCGCGTTCTTGGCGGGGGCGATGTTCAGCGACACGCCCCTCCGGGCGGACTTCCAGGAGGGCGTCGAGTTCCTCGGCGCGGTCTTCACGCCCGTCTTCTTCATCTCGCTCGGCCTGTTCGTCGACATCTGGACGCTCAACGCGAGCCTCCTGTTCTTCGGGGCCGCGCTCCTGGTCGTCGCGTTCCTCACGAAGCTCGTCGGATGCAGCGTGATCGCCCGAGGGCTCGGAATGACCGCGGACGAGAGCATGGCCGTCGGGTACGGGATGGTGCCCCGCGGGGAGGTGGGGCTCATCATCGCCCTCGTGGCGAAGCAGGCCGGGGTGATTGGCGACGACCTGTTCTCGATCGTGGTGCTCGTCATTGTCGTCGTGAGCGTCCTGCCCGCGCCCCTCCTCCGACGCTCCCTCGGACGGATCGGGGCCGCTCCCCCAAAGCCCGATTCGGTGCCGCCAACGAACTAGCGTTGCGCGCGCTCGAGATCCCGCACCCGGCCGAATTCGAGGAGGCCCGTCCCATCGTCGATGGCATACACACGCGCATCCCCGAGATCTCGCTCCGCAAGGAGCGGCGACATCTTCGGCTCTTCCGTGACGTCGACGCCGAGGGCGAGGGGCGAGAAGGCGGGGAGCAGGACGAGGTCCTTGAGGACGACGAACGACGGGAGGGAGAACGTGGCCCCGAGCTCGTCCCGCAACTTCACGGCGGGGTGCTCATGGCCGAGGACGAGCGGCCCCGAGACGCCCGGGTCGTCGTGTCCGTGGACGAACGTGAAGCCGCCCAGGACGTACTTCCGATGGAGGTCGAGCCCCTTCTTCGACAGGATCTGCATGAGGTAGTTGTCGTGGTTCCCGCGCACGAGCACGGGCACCGTCCGCTTGTACAGGAAGTCGAGGACGTCCTGGACGTCCTTCCACTCCTCTTCGAGGTTCCGTGAGAATTCGTGCTTGAAGTCGCCGTCGACAATCACGCGCTCGGGGTCATGTTCCGTGAGGAGTCGGTCGAGGCGCTCGAGCATGACTCCCTTTTGGCGGCGGGGAATCGCGACGCCCGCCTCCTGCATCGCGCCCTCGTATCCGAGGTGGAGGTCGCTGATCGCGAGCGTCCGTTCCTTCGGGAACCACAGGGCGTAGTCCCGGGTGACGACGACCCCGGGGAGGACCTCCTTCGCATCCACGTGCGCACGAAGGGGACCGCCGCCAAAAAGGTTCGTCCTACCGACGGATCGCGACGACGCTCACGTTGTCATCACCGGCGGCCAGGGCCGCCTTGAGGATCCGCTCCGCCGCCAATCTGGCGGTGGTCGCGGCGCGTGCGAGGCGTGCCACCGCAGCGGGCTCGAGCGGGTCGAACACGCCGTCCGTCCCCGCCACAAGCCAGATGTCATCCGCCGAGAGCCGGACGGACGCGATCTCCGGCACCGCCAGAATCCCGATTGCGCGGAACTCGCGGTCTCCGAGGGACCGGGTCGGCATCAGCCCTTCGCCGCCCGGGAGGAAGGCGTAGGGGAATCTGACGATCGCGCCCGCGGACTTGACGCGCGCATATTCCGTTTCGTTCGTGAGGCGGTGGTCCGCGGTCAGGATCCGCTCTTCGTGGCGGGAAACGAGGAGGACGGTGACATCGCCCACGTTCGCGACCCACGCCGCGTCCTTGTCGAGAAGCACGACGGCGGCGACCGCGCCGCCCGTCTCCTCCGCCACGGAATCGTCGAACGTTCGGAACGCCCGGCCGATGGCCTCGCGCTCCGAGCCTCCGCGGTCCAGCTCCGCCGCCAAGACTTTGTGGAACTGGGAAGCCGCGGCGCGCGAGACGGCGTCTCCGCCGTGGCCGTCGAAGACTCCGACATAGAGTCGTTCTTCGTGACCCAAGAATCCCTGCTCGAAGCGTACGAAATCTTCCATGTGATCCCGCGGCCCTTGTGCCTGCGCGACGGCCACGTCGACCACGGGCTGGACATTCGGCCCCCTCCCTTAAGCCTCCCGTGCGCGGCGCGAACCTTTTCATATCGTCCGCCATCCCCGACCCCATGACGTCGGGGGAGCGGGACGCCGTTTTCGCGTACGTGGACAAGCGGTTCGATGACTTCGTCGCGGACCTGTCGGCCTACGCGCGGGTCCCGACAATCTCCGCGCAGACCCAGGCGTTCGACGAAGGGGCCGTCGCAACGACGTATCTGCTCTCGCGTTGGGGCGTCCCCTCGCGACGCCTCCGCGTCCCCGGCGGGCCCGACCTGGTCGTGGGAGACGTCGTCCAAGACCCGTCGCTCCCGACGATCGCGCTGTACAACCACTACGACGTGCAGCCCGTCGACCCCCTCAACGAGTGGGAGTCGGAGCCGTTCGCGCCGCAGGTGCGGAATGGCGCCCTCTATGGGCGGGGCGTCGCGGACACGAAGGGGAACACAGTGGCGCAATGCCTGGCGCAGGCCGCGATTCGCGAGACCCTCGGCCGCCTTCCGGTGAACCTCCGGTTCGTCGTCGAGGGCGAGGAGGAGATGGGGAGTCCGCACCTCCTCCCGTTCGCGGACGCGCACCCGGAGGTATTCCGCGCGGACGCGGCGACGATCGAAGGGAACGATCACAACGAACGGGGCCTGCCACTATTCTACATGGGCTCGAAGGGAATCCTGAGCGTGGAGCTCGAGGTCCGCACGGCGGCGGTCGACCAGCACTCGTCGTATGCGGCCGTGATCCCGAACGCCGCGTGGCGGCTCACGCAAGCGCTAAGCACGTTGCGGGACGAGCGGGGACGCATCCTCATCCGCGGGTTTTACGATGGCGCGCACAACAAGCCGACGCGCGAAGAGCGCGCCTACCTGGGCAAGAACCGCTGGGACCCGAAGGAATGGGAGCGCGGGTACGGGACGAAACTCCTGGTGAAGGGCTCGACGGAATCTGGTCCGGCTACACGGGCGCGGGCCACAAGACCGTGAACCCCGCGGTCGCGCACGCGAAACTCGACTTCCGCCTCGTCCCGGGGCAGCGGCCCGAGGCAATCTACCGGAAGTTCCTCCGTCATATGCGCGCGCACGGGTTCGCGGACATCAAGGTCGAGAAGCACTCCGTCTTCGAGCCCGCGGGGACGCCGGTCACCGCGCCGATCTCGCAAGCGGTGATCGCCGCCACGAAGCAGGTGTACGGGAAGGCACCGAGCATCTTCCCATGGATGGCGGGGTCGTCCACGACGTGGTACTTCACGCGCGTCGGCACCCCCGCCGTCGGCGGGCCCGGCGTCGGCTGGACGGGCGAGCGGATTCATGCCCCGAATGAGAACATCCGGCTTGCGGACGCGCGGAACGCGATCAAGGCGGTCGCCGCGATGATCTTGAACTTCCGTGGCAGTCGGCGGTGACACGGACCGTCAACCGAGGGGCCGCGACTCGAAGAGACACTGCGGCTCGCCGCGACCGCGACACGCAGTTTCGACGAATTCGACGGCCAGGCCGAGGCTACCCTTCACCCAGCCCGCGCCGAATCCCTCAAAGAATGCGCACGCAGGGTCCGCGCGCGGTCCGGCCCGCTCGGCGGCGACGCCGACGGACGTGCCGTTTGGAAACGTCCACGTCACGCGACTCGTCGCATCGTCGTACTCGACGGCGCTCGCCCCCCATCCCGAGCCGGCGAGGATTCGCGGGAGCATCAGAAGCGCATCGACCGGGCTCTCGGACTCGACGCCCATGGCTTGAAGGGACCGCAGCGCGCCCTCGTGGCCGGAGCCGTAGCCGACCTCGCGACAGATCCCGCGTGCGGGCGAGAAGGAAATCGTGTTCTCCATGACTTGCAGGAACTCGAAAATTCGCGGCGACCACACGAGCATGAGGGGGTCGGGTGCGTCCTCCCATCGCAGAAATCCGTCTTGTCGGTCGTGGTGGACGAGCGCGAAGACCTGCTTGAAGTCGCGGTCCACGTCCTCGGGGGTGAGAGCCACGCGATGGACAGTCGTTCGCCGCGCCTCCAGTCGTCGTCCATCCCGGGAATGCGGATTTAACCCCTCGGTCCTCAGTTCGCGCGGTGAGAATATAGGGCGTTTCCCTAGGATTGGACCGTGCGCGGGGCGTCGGACGAGTGGGCCCCCCGGGCTCCAAATCTGCCGAGGTTCAAATCCTCTCGGTGGTACCGACCGCCGAAGCAGGCAACAGAGACTCGGATTCCTAACCGATTGTGCGCTTACTTCGCGCGTGCCGCAGCCGCTTTGGCTGCGAGCGCCGCGAATTCTTCCCGGCCAAAGGCGGTGCCCGAGAGCCCCCAACCGCCCTCGGCTGCCTCCGTGAGAATCACCCAGGTGCGACTGGATTGGGTCGGGTCGTTGGAGACCTTGGTTACGATTTCGGTGATCTCTTTGACGAGTTGCTTCTGCCCCTCGCGCGCCAACGCGCCGGGAGGCGTGATCACCTGGACGCGGACGGTGCGGGCGGATGGGGTTGCCGCGGTGTGAATTCGACCCGGATCCATGAGGTGAAGGAACGCGGCGGTGTTGTTCAGATGGAAGGGCCCGGGGGTTGCCACACCCTCGGCACGGAGAACCGCCATCGTAAGTTCCTTGCCCAGCAGGCCCTCGGTCCCCGCAGGGAAAATATCTCGCGATGCATACACGTCAATCATCGGCATAGGGCGACACAAGGGCGGGGTTGGATTTAGGTCTTTGGCCACAACGCGCGTCCGTTGCTTCATGTCGGGGCGAAAGTCGTCGGCGCCATCCCGCAACGCCTTGGACAGGAACGTCGGAAGCGAAGCCGCGAATGGACCGAGGGCTGGGCCGGGGCGAGTGGACCGGCTGGGATTTGAACCCAGGACTTCCTGCTTGCAAAGCAGGCGATCTTCCACTGATCTACCGGCCCGCACCACCGTAGCGCGGTCCCGCCAAAAAGATATCGAGCTACGTGCGCAGCACGATCTCGATGTTCACGCCGTCCGGGACGCGGATCCGCATGAGCTGCCGCAATGCGCGCTCGTCCGCGTCGAGGTCGATGAGCCGCTTGTGGATCCGCATCTCCCAGCGGTCCCACGTCTCGCTCCCCTCGCCGTCGGGGCTCTTCCGCACCGGGACGACGAGGCGCTTCGTCGGCAACGAGATCGGCCCGCCCATCGCCACGCCCGTGCGCTCGCTGATGAGCTTGATTTGCTGGCACACGTTGTCGACCTTCTTCGGGTCGGTGCCGGACAACGAGATACGGGCCTTCTGCGCCATTCAGTCACCGAAAACAAGAAGGGAAAGGGGGGAAGGATCGTCACCGCTTCTCGACATCGATACACATCCCCGCCGCGACGGTCTGTCCCATGTCGCGGATCGCGAATCGGCCGAGCTGCGGAAAGGTCTTCGCTGGCTCGATGACCATTGGCTTCGTCGGCCGGATCTTCACGATCGCGGCGTCGCCCGTCTTGAGTGTGTCCGGCTTCTCCTGCCGCGTCGCCCCCGTCCGCGGGTCGAGGCTCTTCACGAGCTCCTCGAACGTGCACGCGACTTGGGCCGTGTGGGCGTGGAACACCGGCGTGTACCCGACCGTGATCACGCTCGGATGGTTCAGGACCATGATCTGCGCTGTGAACGACTTCGCGACCGTCGGCGGGTTGTCGACGGGACCCGCGCAGTCCCCGCGCCGGATGTCCTTCTTCTCGACGCCGCGGACGTTGAACCCGACGTTGTCGCCGGGGACGGCCTGCGGAATCTGCTCGTGGTGCATCTCGATCGACTTCACTTCGCCGACCTTGTCCGCGGGCTGGAACGAGATCTTCATCCCGGGCTTCATGACGCCCGTCTCCACGCGGCCGACGGGGACGGTGCCGATCCCCGTGATTGTGTAGACGTCTTGCACGGGGAGGCGGAGCGGCTTGTCCGTCGGCTTCGGCGGCTCCTTGAGCGTGTCGAGCGCCGCCACGATGGTCGGCCCCTTGTACCAGCCGAGGTTCGGGGACGCCTTCGTGATGTTGTCGCCCTTGTAGGAGCTGATCGGGACGAACAGGATCTCGTCCGTCTTGTAGCCGACGGCTTTCAGGAGGCCGGTGACCTCCGTCTTGATCTCCTCGAAGCGCGGCTGGCTGTACGCGGGCTTCGTCGCGTCCATCTTGTTGATCGCGACGATGAGCTGCGTCACCCCGAGCGTGCGCGCGAGGAAGATGTGCTCCTTCGTCTGCGCCTGGACGCCCTCCGCCGCGGCGACGACGAGGACGGCGCCGTCCGCCTGCGAGGTCCCCGTGATCATGTTCTTCACGAAGTCCCGGTGGCCGGGCGCGTCGATGATCGTGAAGTAGATCTTGTCCGTGTCGAACTTCTGGTGCGCGACATCGATCGTGAGGCCGCGCTCCCGCTCCTCCTTCACGCGGTCCATGACCCAGGCAAACTCGAACGTGGCCTTGCCCTTCTGCTCGGCCTCCTTCTTGAACCCCTCCAGCACGTGGGGGTCGACGTGCCCCGTGTCGTAGAGGATCCGGCCGACGGTCGTCGACTTCCCGTGGTCGACGTGGCCGATGAACACGAGGTTCAGGTGCGGTTTCGCAGCCATTTTTCCACCGTAGCCGGCCCTTAGCTGGTTTCCCTATATATGGGTTTCCTCGCGTCGCTCCCGTCGGGAGAGATTCGAGGCTCAGGCGGCGTAGTACGCTTCGTCGTACGGCTCCGGCGTCAATCCCTTGCGCTCGCGGATGCCCTTCACGACGTCGTGCTGGAGTTCCGTGGGCACGGGCTGGAATCCCGCGTTCTCCGTCGACCACAGGACGCGGCCTTGGGTCGCGCCGCGGATCGCCGTCGCGAATCCGAACATCGCCGACACCGGCACCCTGGCGGTGATCCGCGTCGTCTCTCCCTCTTGCGAGATGTCCTCGATCACGCCGCGTCGCGCCTGCACGTCGCCGATCGCGGCGCCCATGACGTCCTGAGGGAGGTCGAGGAAGAGCTTCTGAATCGGCTCCATGAGCGTGCGCTCCGCCTGCACCATCGCGCCGTAGATCGCGCTCCGCACGGCGGGGATGACCTGCGCGGGGCCACGGTGGACCGAGTCTTCATGGAGCTTCGCGTCGACGATCCGGATCTTCATGCCCATGCACTTCTCCTGCGCGAGCGGGCCCTTCGTCATCGCCTCGATGTAGGCCTGCTTCACGAGCTCCATCGTCTCGTTCAGGTACTGGATCCCCTTCGTCGCGTCGATGAGCATGTTCGTGTCCTGGATCCAGACGACGCTCCGGGCCTCGTCGCGGTCCATGCCCAGGTCCTGGAGCTGTTTCTGGAGCGCCTTCGCGTCCTTGATCCGCTGCCCTGTGGGAACGGCGCCTTCGTGGATCGCGTCGACGATCTTGTCCTCGAGCGGGAGCGCCTCTACGTAGAAGCGGTTGTGCCTGTTCGGCGACTTCCCCTCGAAGGGGCCGCCTTGGCCGCGCACGCGCTCGCGGTACACGACGATGGGCGCGCTCGCGGTGATTGGCACCTTGTGCTCATTGATGATCCGGTATTGCGTAATGTCGAGGTGCAGCTCCCCCATCCCGGACATGAGGTGCTCGCCCGTCTCCTGGTTGATTTCGACCTCGATGCTCGGGTCCGCCTTCGCGATCTTGCGCAGGACCTCGACGAGCTTGGGAAGGTCCGCGGTCGATTTCGCCTCGATCGCAACGGTGACGACGGGTTCCGAGTAATGGACGATCGGCTCGAACGCCTGCATCGCCTTGTCGTCGCTCACGGTGGATCCGGCGATCGCATCCTTGAGCCCGATGGCGGCGACGACGTTCCCCGCGTCGATCTCGTCCACGGGCACGCGGTCCGGTCCGACGATGAGCGCTACGGTCTGGACGCGTTGGGGCTGCGGCATCCCGGACACCCACAGCTCCTGCCCGCGCGCGATTTTCCCGCAGAACAGGCGCCCGGCCGCCACCTCGCCCGCCTGCGGGTCGACGATGATTTTCGTGATCATGAAGCCGACCGGGCCGTTCTCCTTGACCGTCATCATCGCCTTCCCGACGGGGCTCTGCAGGTCGCCCTTCCAGATCACGGGAATGCGCATGGGCTGCGCGACGAGCGGGTTCGGGAGGTGGCGGATCAC
>VBMQ01000030.1:22200-26795 GCA_005878375.1 Methanobacteriota archaeon
GCGCCCGCTTGCTCAGCTCGCCCTGCTTGTCCTCGGACAGGTACTTGTAGATGTCCTTGAACGTGATCCCCGTCTTCTTCATGTAGGGCACGGAGATCGCCCACTTGTTCCGCGCGCTCCCGAATGCGACGTTGCCGGACTCGACCTTGAGCGCCCATGGACCTTTGAGCTCGTCCGGCAGCAGCTTCACGATTCGCGCATTGACCTCTGTAATGATTTTCGCGAACCGCTGCTGCATGCGGTCCGCATCGAGCTTCAGCTCGTTGATGAGCCGGTCGACCTTGTTGATGAACAGGACGGGCTTCACGCGCTCCTTGATCGCCTGGCGGATGACCGTCTCCGTCTGCGGCATGACCCCTTCGACCGCGTCGTCGAGGATGATGACGCCGTCGATCGCGCGCATCGCGCGGGTGACGTCCCCGCCAAAGTCCACGTGGCCGGGCGTGTCGATCAGGTTGATCAGGAATGGCTTGCCCTCGAACTCGTGGACCATCGAGGCGATCGCAGCGTTGATCGTGATGCCGCGCGCCTGCTCTGCTCGTCGAAGTCCATGAACAATTGCGTGCCCGCAAGCTCGTCGCTCATCATGCCCGCGCCGGCGATGAGCGAGTCGGAGAGCGTCGTGTTGTGGATGAAGAGGCCCTCCGCTACGAAATTCCGTGGCCCAGGGACTGAGAAGTCGTAGACCCATTTCTCGTGAACTTCTCGAACTGCACGGACCTCAACGAACGCGACTTCCTCATTGAGCACCGGCGCGACCGCGTCGAGCTCTTCCACCATTGACAATAAAGAAGCGGCGGAAGGTCTCTGGCCCGCCTTTTCGTAGAACCTCGTTCGAAAACTCGCATTTCCGATTCTCCGCCAATCGACCGGTACTAGGTCGACCGCGTAGGAGGGGCCCGCCCGGTTCGCTAGGGCTTCAAGCTTCTCTACTTTCTCAGAATCCTTGAAGCGCGGGATGCGAGAGAGGTTCGTTCGACCCGATACGTACAGTGTTGAATGACTGCGACCCCGATCGAGAATCCCTCGGATGCCGAAACGAAGCAGAAGAAGATGAAGTCCATCGAGGAATGACTCTGAGGCGCTGGTGACGCTCACTGCACGGCGACCTTTCTCTACAGTACCGTCCGCGTCAAGATACCCCTGAATAAAGGCGGCGGCGCATGGAAGGGGCGCGTTGTAGATGAGATCTGGGACACGCATCGTTCGTGCCTTTGCCTTCAGGGGATATCCAAACACAACGTTCAGGAAGACAAGCAGGGTCTTTGATCGAGACTCTACCCGGGGAACCCTCGGAGGATGGCGAGCCAGGGCTGGTTTCGGGACGAGGCCTTGCAAGGAGCTTAGCACCTCTGCAAGAAGATTCTCATCTGCTCCATGCAAGAAGCCGTTCCCATCCCCGTCGCCAAAGAGGAGGCCGAGATATCGGAAGGTTCGCTCCCAAGCTTGCCTGCGCGGGAGATAAAGCGGCGAAGCGGCCTTCTTGAGGTCTTGCCGGAAGACGACGCGTCGGATCAAGCCGTAAAGAGAATGGAGGGGAATTCCTCGAGCGTGGGCTCGCTGGATCAGCGCCTCACCCCGGATTGGAGTGAGTTGGTCCAGTACTCTTTGGCCCTTCGGATTAAGCTCGAAAAGGAATCTCCGGTCCGCCGCCAAGCGCGATAGAATTGTGGTTTCTAAGGTTGTCCACGAGTCGTCCTCGCCTGGTGAAGGGAGCCGCCGGGGCACCGCCAACACGTCGTCGCGTTGGAGTCGCTCGGCCTCTCGGAATTCCAAGGCGTGTCCGTTGGCGGCGACGAATCTGTGTTCTCGGGTTGTCCGGATTCGCCGCCCATCCCTCGTTTCAACTTCCAAGAGGGGCGCAGAGGATGCTAGACGCCAAACGTGTGATATCTCAGAAAAGAGAACTTCCCCGTTCCGGACGTCTATCGATCGTGTCCAGAGCGATCCTGGAGGTACTGCGTGAACATCGGCCCCGTACCCATTGGGCTGTCGCGGCGATTCGGCAAAGCGCGACCACAGGTCTCTCGCGGCGATCCATTCACCGTTGACCCAGATCCTTGTGTCCCCCGAAACGCATTTCCCGTGATCGATATGCGCGGCGGTCCCGATGTTCCGGATCCGCTCCTTGTCGTGGATGATCGCCTGCGCTTTCTTGATGTTGTCCTCTTTCCGTCCCATACGCGGTCACGCTCCTAGAAGAAAGGCCGTACTTAACGGTTGCCTCAAGCCTCACCGCGCGGACTGTGCGACCCGTTCAATTTCCTCTTTCTTCGCGATCGCGGAGCTCTGCATGTCGCCGCGCGACGCGGCCAGAATCTCGTTCGCGAGGAACTGCGAGATCGGCTCGTACCCGCGCGCCTTCTCCATCGCCTTCTTCCCGGCCCCGCTCTTGAACGCGGCGCCGACCGCGCCTGCGCAGATGTTCCGGATCGCGAGGTCGAGGCGACGCCCGGGTGCGATGTCCACCGCGCGGGGCACGGAGATGCCGCCAAAGCGGAGCCGCGTGATCTCCTCGCGCGGGGCCGCCCTCTCGAGCGCCTCGACGAGGACCTGCACGGGGTTCTTCTTCGTCTGCTCCTCGATGATCTCGAACGCCTGGCGGACGACCTTGATCGCCTTGTTCTTCTTCCCCGTGTAGGTTCGCGTGGCGCCCCCCCGTGTGCGGGAGCACGATCGGGAGGAGGTTGATGTACCGCTCAAGGCCCTTGTCCTTGATCGTGACGTCCGCGACGTCCCACCGCTCGAACAGCTTGAGCTGGTAGGACGGCTTCTTCTTCACGACGCGCTTCTTCGGTTTCTCGATTGGCGGGGCGACCTCGCCTTCGGGCGGGGGTGGGACTCCGGGCGGCGCGCCTTCCGGCGGCATCGGTGTCGGCGCTTCTGGCGGTGGAGGCACGCCCTCTGGCGGCGGAGGAATCTCCGTCCGTGGGGCCTCGTCGCTCATCGGACCGGCTTCTCCTTTCGGCCCCGCACGAGTTCGTTGAGCGAGACGTTGTTGACCTTGATCACCTTGTACCGCACGCCGGGGATGTCCCCGTACGAGCGGCCCATCCGCCCGCCAATCCCTTCGACGAGGACTTCGTCGTGCTCGTCGATGAAGTTGATCGCACCGTCGCCGACGGCGAAGGCGGTGATCTGGCGGCCGTTCTTGATGAGTTGCACCTTGACGCACTTCCGCAAGGCGGAGTTCGGCTGCTTCGCCTCGATCGCGACTTTCTCTAGGACGATCCCGCGGGCCTGGGCGGCTCCCTCGAGCGGGTCCGACTTCTCCTTGAGGTGGAGGACGCGACGCTTGTAGTACCGGTCGGACCACCGGGACTCCTGGCGGCTCTCCCGGAGCTTTCGCGCGGCGTTCAATCCACGGGCCAAGGTATTCCTCTGGAGGTGAAGGCGTTCGAAACGTCGTGTGCTATTTAAGGATGGTGGGGTCGTAAATTCTCCGGCCGACCTCAGGGCATCCAGTCCGCCCTGAGAATGAATGCGACCGCCGCCGCCAAAGCCCCCTGGGTACCCGCATCCTTCCTCCGCCGCCCTCCCGGGTGCAGGGCGATGGGCACCCGTGTCTATCTCTAGCTTGTCCCACACCTGTAACCGGACGGTGTCCCGGGCTCAGACGAACTGATAGATGTTCGGCGGGAGCCCGCCCCGCTTGATCTCTTCTTCGAGCTGCTCGAGCATCAGGATTCGCGCATAGGTCGGCGGGTGCGTGCTGAACAGCTCGTTCGCACGCCGCCAGTGGCTTCGCCGCTCCTGTTCCATCGCCTTCTGAAGCTCGTACGTGTCGAGCTGCCCGTCGTGGTCCAGGTCGTACTGCGCCATCCGCTGCCGGAGCTGGTGGTAGTCGTCCGCCGCGTGGACGGGGTCGCCGATCATGAACGCCCGGAGCCCGGACGGCTCGGAGTCGGCGCGGGCGAGCGAGAGGCCGTACGTGATCTTCGTGAGCGCGGAGGCGAGGAGGTGCGGGTCCCGCGTCGCCGCCCCGCTGTAGGCGTCCGCGTACGATTCCCTCGTGCGGGACAAGTAGAGCACGAGGAGCTGCGTCACCAGATAGACCGCGTACGAGAGGAGCGCCACGAACAGGGCGATCGCGATCGCGGACCCCGCGTTCTTGTCCCGCGGACGCCCGTACCGGAGCATCTCGAACCCGAACCGCGCGGCGACGTACGCGAGAATGGGAATCGCAGAGACGAGCGTCATGATGATCACGTCGCGGTGCCGGAGGTGTCCGATTTCGTGCGCGAGGACCGCCCGGATTTCGTCTTGGTTGAGGTCCTGAAGAAGACCATGAGTGACGACGAGTTCCGAGGAGCCGAGGGTGCGTCCGAAGACGAACGCGTTCGGGAGCTGGTCCGCGCTGACCCAGATGTGGCGGGGGACCGGAACGCCCGCCTGCTGCGCGAGCTGCGCGATCGTCCCGTACAACCATTGGTTCGTCTGCGGCGTGACGGCCTGGCGGCCGCGGATCGCCCACCGCACGATGGCGGGGGAGATCGCCCATTGCAGGACGATGAAGAGGAGGGCGAACGCCGCCAAGAAAAGGAGGGCAAACGGGGTGGCTTGGCTCTGGAGGAAGTAATCGACGACCACGAGGA
>VBMQ01000031.1 GCA_005878375.1 Methanobacteriota archaeon
GACCGAAGGCCGAGGTGCGCGCCGTCCACAATCTCTTGGCGGCCGCAGACGTCAAGCACCTGGTCCAGGTCCCCTTGCCGTTCCTGAAGGAGATGTCCGACCTCAAGGAGGATGGGCTCTCGAACACACAGTTGGCGGGCGCCCCCGACGCATACATCCCGGCCAGGAACATGATCTTCTATGCGTTGGCGGGCTACTACGCGGAAACGCTCGGGGCGAGCGCGATCGTGGGCGGCCACAACGGCATCGACCCGGAGACGTTCCCGGACTCGAGCCCGGATTTCTTCACGCACGTGAACTCCCTCTATCGCCTCGGCCTGTGGTCGTATCCGCAGGCGCAAGTCTCGATCAGGCTCCCGCTGGCGGGAAGGCCTAAGGAGGAGGTCATCGAGATGGGCCGCAAGATGGGTGTCCCGTTCAAGCTCACCTGGTCCTGCTACTTCGACGGCGCGAAGCATTGCGGGCGCTGCCCCTCGTGCCTCGAGCGGACGGCGGCGTTCCGCAACCTCTCGCTCGACGATCCCGTCGCGTACGCGGTCGCGTGAGCCCATGCTCGCGATTGGCGGGGAGGCTCCCGACTTCGCGGCGCCGGATCAGGATGGTCGCGAGCTCCGCCTTGCCTCTCTCCGCGGTCGGTGGGTCGTCCTCTACTTCTATCCGAAGGACGAGACGAAGGGGTGCACGGCGGAGGCGTGCACGTTCCGCGACAACCTTCAGTCCCTCGCGGAGCTGGGCGCGGAGGTCGTCGGCGTGTCCGTGCAAGACGTGGACTCCCATCGAGAGTTCGCCGCGCACCACCGCCTGAACTTCCGGCTCGTCGCGGACCCGGACAAGCGGATCACGAAATCGTACGCCGCGCTCGGGTTCCTGGGCGTCGCACGCCGCGTCACGTACCTTATCGACCCGGCGGGGCGCATCCGCGACGCGAACCGTTCGGAGGTCGATCCGAAGGGGCACGTGGACCACGCGAAGGGAAGACTCCGCGAGCTTGGTGGGCTGGCCGCGGCCGGTAGGGTCTCATCTCGGCCATTCGACCGGGAAGCCTGACGACGACCACCCGGCCCAACCGCCGTCGAGCGCGGAGACGTTCCGGTATCCGCGCCGGAGCAAGACAGAGATCCCGGAGGTCGAGCGGTTTCCCGCGTGGCAGTGCACGACGATGGGCCCGTCCTTCGGGAGCGGAAGGTCGTCCCACGGCAGGCGCCCGTTCTCGATGTGCACCGCGCCGGGGATGTGCCCTTCCGCCCATTCGTCGTCTTGGCGGACATCGAGGACCACGGGCGCTCCGGGCTTGCCAAGGTTCGCCGCCAAGTCCCACGGCGCGACGAGCGGCACGCGTTCGACCGGGAGGTTCGCGGCCTCCCACGCCGCCATCCCGCCTTCAAGCACACCGCGGAGGTCGTCAAACCCGATTCGGATGAGCTGACGGACCGCGTCGTCCAGGTCCCTTGGACCGTGCGACACTAGGATGAGAGGCGCCCCGAGCGGGATGAGCCAGCCCGCCCACGTCGTCAGCGGCGCGTTCGTCCCGATCCCGTACGCGCCGGGGATGTGGCCTCGCAAGTACAACGGCGGAGGACGGACGTCGAGGACCGAGACTCCGTCCGCCGCCAACTCCCGGACCTTGGCGGGGGAGAGCGGCGCGAGTTGGGGAAGTCCACCGAGGACCTTCGGGCCTTTCTGATTCACCGGGCGCAACTTCCCAAAATAGGCGGGGTACGACGGCAGCCCCTGGAGGGCGCGGCGAACGAACTCGTCCTCGGAGGCAACGCGCGCGAGGGGGTTCGTGCCGCGCTCCCGCCCGATCGACGTTTGCCGCTCTCCGGTCGCGGGGGCCGCGCAGAACGATCCGGCGCCATGCGTGGGGAACACGGCGACACCGTCCGGGAGCGCGAGGATCCGGTCGTGGAGCGTATGGTACAGCTGGCGCGCGAGCGGCTCGCTGTTCTCCGCGCCGAGCAGGTCCGTCCGCGCGCACCCGCCGACGATGAGGGCACCGCCGCTGAACAAGGCCGCGGGATCGGCAGCGTTCGCGGGGCCGACTGCGTAGGCCATGTGCTCGGGCGTGTGGCCCGGCGTCGCCATCGCTCGAACCGCCAAGTCGCCCAACGGGAGGCGGTCCCCATCGTGCAACGGTCGATGGTCGTACGCGAGGCCCGCGTCCGCGTTGGCGGCAACGACCGCGCCCGTCTTCGCGGCGACCTCTCGCGCGCCCGAGACAAAGTCGTTATGGAGGTGCGTGTCGAACACGTATTGGATCTTGACCCCGAGATGGTCCGCCGTCGCGAGGTACCCGTCGATGTCGCGCAACGGATCGATGAGCGCCGCGACCTTCGCTTCCTTCGAGCCGACGAGGTGCGCGGAATTCCCCAACCCTTCGTCGACGAACGGGACGACGAACATCGCGCGCGGGACCCCGGGCCGGGGCTTGAGCTTTGGCGTTCTCAACGCTGGGAATTCCGACACGCTTATCCGCCCCGCCCTTCATCTATTCCGACCAAGAGGGCCCCGACGGGGGTTGGGGACGGGAAAGGAATGGCGGGAGTGCGGGCCGCGGGTTTCGTGATGTGCGCGATTGCGGCGGCGTTCGCCGTTGCATGGGGGACCGTCGCACCGGCCGCGGCCCTCGGTTCGGCCGAGCGGGTGTGGGGGAACGGGACGGAATGGCAGCTCCTGATGCCGGGCAACTCGAGCCCGCCGCTGAAGGACAAGACGCAGCCTTTCTACGTGATCGCACCGATCGATCCGGCGAACCCGCAGTCCGCGGGACGGTGGGGCTTCGGGCCGCACGACAGCGTGATGAACGTGCGGCCCCGGCAGGGGACGGACACGACGGGGATGTGCGCGATGGTCGTCGTCGTCCCGGGGCCGAACGGCGTCCCCGGCGGGAACATCGACGTCATCCCGGACCCGAACACGGGCGCGCCCCTCGTTCGGGCGGCCGACGTGGACGGGGACGGTGTCTTCGACCTCCTCACGTCGACCGCGACGGTCGAGACCGCCGCGCACGCGGGCCTCGTCGCGCTGTTCCAACCGCTTCCGGGCGGGTCCGCGGTCGCATTCACGTGCCCCGTCCGCCACATGGTCCACGAGTGACGGGCACGGGACAAAGCTTTTGAGGGGCGTCCTCATCGCCCGCGCGCCGCGATGTACAAGACGAAGATTGCGCGAGCGCGCCTCGAGAGGTTCAACGAGATCGGCGCGGTGAACACGAAACCGCGCTCCACGAGATCATCGTCGGGAAGGGCGGGTCGACCGCGATGCACCGCCACGACTGGGAGCACCACCTCGTCGTCGAGAGCGGGCGCGGTGTTCTGGAAGGCGTCGAAGGGAAACTCGCACTCGCCCCGGGCGACGCCGTGCTCGTCGGCGCGGGCGAGGACCATCGGTTCGTCCAGCGGGGGAAGGAACCGCTGCGGTTCCTCGTCGTCACCCCGTTGTAGGAAAGGCTTTATCGCGCCGCCCCGTTCGTTTGCGGGATGCGGCTCGGAGTCACGGAGTACATCGACTGTGCGCACCACCTGCCCGGCCACCCGAAATGCGGGCAGCTCCACGGGCACACGTACCAAGTCGACGTCTCGATCGAAGGGGACCATGCCGGCGGCATGCTCCTCGACTTCGCGGACCTTAAGAAGGCCGTTCGCGACGCGCTCTCAGAATACGACCACAAGGACTGGAACACGTTTCTCAAGTACCCGACCGTCGAGAACATCTGCGAGCTGATCCATGGCCGGCTGAAGGAGAAGATGGCGTACCCGTTCCACGTCCGAGTGTGGGAAGGCCAAGGGAAGTGGGCGGAGATCTGACGCTCAGCCGATGCCGCCTTCCGCTGCGTAGATCATCAGCGCGAGGATCACGAAGCCGAGCACCAGAACGATGATCTGTGCCTGGTGGGCGGCGACCTCCGGCCCGTGGTCGCACGCGGGCTCCTCGAGGTGCTTCAGGACCCGCTTGGCGCTCCGGACCCCGACGATCATCCCGAGTGCGAAGGCGAAAATGGCGAGCGCAAGGGCGAGCAGGAGGACGAGTCCCCACAGCGAACCCCAGAGTTGGTCGGGGTCGAACCGGCCGAGGTACAGGTAGAGGACGGCTCCCGTGATGATCGTCATCACCGCGGTTCCCGGGAGGTACTGAGTGACGACGGGGATGAGCGCCTTCATCGTCCCCTTGCGCGTGGGCGGGTCCATGTACGGCAAGGCTCGCCGGAGGACGCCGACGCCGTACATGATCGCGCCGATCCACGCGATCGCGAACGCGATGTGAAAGAACCGCACGACGAGCCCGATGACGTCGGCCATGGGCCGGGGGAACGGAGCGACCCGTAAGAAGCTTGCCTCCGGGGACGAAAGGTTTTCTGGCGGCGCCGTGTTCTGCGGGGCGTGTCGAAGCTCCTCGAAGCGATCGATGCGGAGGTCCGCGGGGACTTCGCGAAGGCGATCGACGCGTACCGCCACCTGGCGGAGGGAGGGTCTGCCCTCGACCGCATCGGAATCTGGCAGGCCCTCGCACGGTGTCACGAGAAGACGGGACGCCTCCCCGAGGCGGCGCCGTGGCGGCGGAAGGCCGCGCTCGGCTACATGGGCCTCGCAGACGACGTCATGGCGAAGGACGAGCGGCGGTACTACGCTCTCGTCGAGGCGCGAAACGCCGTCCAAGACTTGGTGGGGAATCGGGACGCGCTTCACGAGGCCGCGGAGGAGTACCGCCAAATCCTCGCGGAAAATTGGAAGGGTGGGCCGGAGGGACTCACACATGAGGGTTTCTTCGGCGGACTGTTCTTCCGCGCGCAGGGGGACTGGGTCACCGCCGCCAAATACCTCTTCGACACCGCCGAGGCGGTCAACGAACAGGCCGTCGAATCCGCGGACGCCGGTCTCAAGCAGGTCGCCCTCACCGCCTACGAGCTCGCCGAGGAGATGGCGACGAAGGCGGGCCGGACCGATGTCGCGCGCGTTGCCGCGCTCCGCGCGATGGCCCTCCGCGGCGGTCCGAAGCCGGCGACGCTCGGCGGTCTCTAGGATGTGCACCCTCATCGGGGTCCTCGGCGCGGTTCCCGGATACCCGCTCCTCATCGCGATGAACCGGGACGAGATGTACGACCGTCCGGCCGTGCCTCCGGAGCTCCGCGCGACCTCCCCGAAGATCGTGATGCCTCGCGACGAGAGGGCGGAGGGCACGTGGATCGGGCTTAACGAATCCGGTTTGTTGGCGGCGGTGTCGAACCGGTTCGCGGGTCCGCCGGACCCGAGCGCGCGGTCCCGCGGCCTCCTGTGCCTCGAGAGCCTGTCCCACCGGGACGCGGCTGCAGCGGGCGAGTTCGCGATCCTCGAGGTCGAGCGCCACGCCTACAACCCGTTCAACCTCTTCCATGCGGACCCTGCGCGGGTGCGGTGCACGAGTCGTCAGGGAGGGCAGACGTTCGTTCAGAACGGCGCGAAGGGCGTGAACGTCCTCACGAACGACGGACTCAACGCTGGCGATCTCCGCGCACGGCGGGTGAACGAACTTCTGAAGGACGCGAACCTCCGGTTCCTCGACACGGCGGTCCGATCCCTGCGAACGGCGCTCGCCGACCACGCGGACGTGGGCGGGCGAAGCATCTGCTTCCACGGCGAGAAAGCGGGAACGCGTTCCCAGACGATCGTGGCGGTAGGCGAGCGCGGGTGGGCGAGCAACCGCCTATGGTACGCGGAGGGCAATCCGTGCACCGCGCTCCTCGCGGATTTCTCCGACAAGTTCCGATAAACCCGCCAACCGGACGGGTTCACACGTTGATCTTGACCGCGAGGACGGGGCACGCGGTCTCGCACGCCATGCAGTCGATACAATCCGCCTCCCGGATCGGGTCCGCCTTCGACGCCTTGATCATCGCGGGCAGGTCCGGATGGACTTTGTGCGGGTTCGTCCCCGGGGTGTCGTACCACTCGAACACCTCGACCGGGCACACGTCGATGCACGACCCGTCCCCGATGCAGATGTCGAAGTCGACGGCGACGTGCGTGCCGTGGATGCCGAGCACCTCGGGCGCCGCGACGGGGCCCCAAATGTCGTGGTCGGCGTGCTTGTCGACGACCTGACGCTTCTGCTGGAAGTCCGGATCGATCGAGACCATCGCGCTTCGGAATCGTTACCCGGAGTGCCGTAATAAAGGTAATGTCGCGAATGGGCGAGCAAGAAACCTCATAGGAGGCGCCCGATGGCCGCTCGATGGCAGGCGTGACGGACGTCCACGTTCACATCCAGCCCTTCGAGATGCTCAAGCAGGAGATCCTCGAGAGCATGCGTCGGGAGAAGCAGGACTTTGACTTTCTCGTCCGAATCTCGAAGAACCCCACGACCTTTCTCGCGTTGCTCGACGAGGTCGGCGTGGAGCGCGCCTGTCTCATCAACTACGTCGCGCCTGAGGTCATGGGGTACACGGACAAGGTCAACGACTACGTCGTGGCGTATGCGAAGGCGAACCGCGAACGTCTGATCCCGTTCGGTTCGATCCACCCAACACTCACCTCCAATCCGAACGAAGCGATTCGAGTGCTGATTCGCGACGACAGGATTGGCGGGATCAAGATTCACCCGCCCCACCAGCTCGTCGACGCGAACGCTTACACGGACGGGACGATGCCCGCGCTCCGCAGGCTCTACGAGGAAGCCGAAGACGCGAGAATCCCCGTGATGATCCACACGGGCACCTCGATCTTCCCCGGCGCGCGCGCGAAGTTCGGGAATCCGCTCGCGGCGGACGATGTGGCGGTGGACTTCCCGCGCCTGCGGATCATCCTGGCGCACGGGGGCCGTCCATTCTGGTGCGAGGAGGCGTTCTTCCTCGTGCGCCGCCATCCCAACGTGTACCTCGACGTCTCGAGCATCCCGCCGAAACGTCTCCTGAGCTACTTCCCTCGGCTTGAGGAAATCGCGGACAAGGCCCTGTTCGGATCGGATTGGCCGGGGCCGGGAGTGCCGGGCATCGCCGCCAACCTGAAGGCGTTCCGCGCGTTGCCCATCAGCAACGCCGCCAAATCCAAGATCCTAGAGCAGAACGCCGCCAACATCTTCGGCTAGAGGGCCAAGGCGAACGGGACGGGCCTTAGTGCTTGCTCCGTTGGATCGACCTCGAGCATCAGCCCCTCCAACGTGTCGACGCCCACCAGGGCCTCCTCTCCTTCGTGCGCGAACACGATGAGGCGCGTCGCGCGCCTTCCCAAAATCTCGACTTCAATCTCCCCGAGCTGCCGGGGGATGCGACGGTTGTCCGCGAGCCGCACGGGGACCGTGCCCAGGTCGCGAGCCCCAAGTTCGCGGGAGGGCCTCCGGGGCCCATGTGAACGACGCTCCGGTGTCGACTCGGTGCGGGAAACCCTTAACTCCAACGGTCGCTACCAATTGGCGGGGACGGAACGTGAACACGGACGGCCGGGACGTCATCACACTGGGCGGAGGCTGCTTCTGGTGCCTCCAGCCCTTGTTCCAGGAGCTGAAGGGCGTTGAGAAGGTCGTCGTCGGGTACGCCGGTGGCGGCGTGAAGAATCCGTCGTACGAGCAGGTGTGCACGGACACGACGGGCCACGCCGAGGTCATGGACGTCGCCTTCGATCCGAAGATCGTGCCCCTGGAAGACCTCCTCCGCGTCTTCTTCACCGTGCACGACCCGACGACCTTGAACCGCCAAGGCAACGACGCGGGCACGCAATACCGGTCCGTCGTCTTCTACCGCACGCCTGAGCAGAAGGCCGCGGCCGAGAAGGTGATCCGAGAAATCACCTCCGCCAAGATGTGGGACGACGACATCGTGACCGAGGTCGCGCCCTTCACCGCGTTCTACCGCGGCGAGGAGTACCATCAAGACTACTTCAAGAAGAATCCGTACGCGGGATATTGCCGCGTCGTGATCGCCCCGAAGGTCGCGAAGTTCCGGAAGCAGTACCACGACCGCCTGAAGGCGTGAGGACACACGATGGTCCGCTTGAGCATGGAAGGCATTGTCCCGATGGGCCTGCGGGACGTCTGGCGGCTCCTCTGGCTCCACCTTGACGAGAACACGGTGCGCGCAATCCATCCGTGGATGCTGAGCGGCCGCGTCGTGGGGGACGAGGGCCAAGGATCGTACGCGGACCTGACGTTCCCCGCACGGCACGTCGTCGAACGCGAAGTCCGCGTCGCCCGGCGCGCGTTGCAGAACACGTGGACGTACCGGATCGCGCCGCCCACGATGTTCGCATACGAGATCCGAGGATCCGAGGGATTCGCATCGACGATCACGAACACGTACACGGAGGTGCCGGGGGGGACTCGGATCGTGACGGAGGGTTCGTTGGGCATTGGCCGCGTGCCCGGGTTCCTGCAGCGGCCTGTCGTCGGCCGCCTCCTCGAGCGGGCCGACCGGGAAGACCTCGCGTACCTCCGGCTGCACGGGTTCCGGACGGTCACGGAGACAGCGCGACCCAAAGGGACTTGAACCGCCCGGCTCTTCGACCCGGCGTATGGGGGAGAACCGACTCGCCCAGGAACAGTCCTCGTACCTGCGGAGCGCCGCGAACCAGCCCGTCGATTGGTATCCATGGGGCGAAGAGGCGTTTAAGAAGGCGAAGGCGGAGGACAAGCCGATCCTGCTGGACGTGGGCGCGGTGTGGTGCCACTGGTGCCACGTGATCGACCGAGAATCGTACGAGGATCCGAAACTCGCGAAGGTCATCAACGAACGGTTCGTGGCGGTGAAGGTCGACCGCGACGAGCGGCCGGACGTCGACGCGCGGTACCAAGCCGCGGTGCAGGCCCTCAGTGGGCAAGGCGGCTGGCCGCTAACAGCGTTCCTGACGCCGGAGGGCAAGGTGTTCTACGGCGGCACCTACTTCCCGCCAAAGGAGGCCTACGGCCGGCCTTCGTTCGCGACGGTTCTGTCCGCGGTCGCGGACCACTACCAGAAGGAGCGCGCGGAGGCGATGAAGGACGCGGACGCGCTCCACCGCGCGCTCTCCCAGCGCCTCCCCATGGTCGCGCGCGAACCGCTCGACGAGGGCCTCCTCTTCGCGGTCGAGGAATCCCTGAAGTCCCAGTTCGACCCGCGGAACGGCGGCTTTGGCGGGGCGCCGAAATTCCCGCACCCCGGGACGATGGAGTTCCTCCTCGCGCGGTACTGGCGGTCGAGGGACGAGACGCTGAAGCAGGTCGTCACGACGACGCTGACGGAGATGGCACGGGGCGGTGTGTACGACCAGATCGGCGGCGGCTTCCATCGGTACTCGACGGACGCTCGGTGGGTCGTGCCGCACTTCGAGAAGATGGCGTACGACAATTCCGCGTTGCTCGAGAATTACACGCACGCGTACATGCTCACGGGTGACCCGTTCTTCCGCGAGGTCGCCGAGGGCATCGTGCGGTGGGTCGGCGCCACGCTCTCCGATCCGGACTGCGGCGGGTTCTATGCGAGCCAAGACGCGGACGTCGGTCCCGACGACGATGGGGACTACTTCACGTGGACGCTCGAGGAGTTGAAGGCCGCGCTGCCTGAGGACGAGGCGAAGGTCCTCGCCCTCTACTATGACGTCGGTGAGATGGGCGAGATGCGGGAGAGATCCGATCGCAACGTCCTGTTCGTCGACAACGGGGCGGAGGAGATCGGCAAGATCCTGAAGATGCCGGCGGACCGAGTGCGGACGCTGATCCACAACGGGAGGCGACGCGCGCTCGAGGCCCGGAGCCGCCGCCAAAGGCCGTTTGTGGACCGCACGATCTACGCGAACTGGAACGGCATGTTTCTGGCGGCGTATTTCGAGGCCTACGGCGCCCTCGGGTCCGGGGAGCTCCGGGATTATGCGGTGAAGACCCTCGACTATCTTATCCAGACGATGTACGTCGAAGGAGAAGGGTTCTACCACCAGCTCGTCGACGGCCATCGACGGGTTCGAGGGCTCCTTGACGACCAAGTCCAGATGGCACGCGCTCTCCTCACGGCGTTCCAGATCACTGCCGATCCAAAGTATCTGCGCGTCGCGGAATCCTTGGCGGCGTTGCTGACGAAACATTGGTGGGACCCCGTCCTCGGCGGCTTCTTCGACCTCGCACCCGCATTGAAGAAGGACGAGGGCGTGGAGACGCTCCGCACCCCGTACAAGCCGATCCAAGATTCCCCGACGGCGGCCGCGAACGCCGTGGCGGCAATCGTGTTCGGAACGCTCGAGCACCTCACGGGGAAGGAGGAATACCGCCAGACGCAGGAGGCGATCCTGAAAACGTTCGCCGCGGAATGCCAGCGATACGGCGGGTTGTTCGCGGGCACATACTTCCAGGCCCTCGACCGGTTCTTGAATTCGCCCGCACAGGTCGTGGTCACGGGAGACCCGTCCGAGTCCGCCGCGAGGACGCTGCACGCGACCGCCCTCGGGACGTATCATCCGGGCCGCACGGTCCTGTTCGCCTCCGTCGGGTTCGTCCCGGACGCCGCGAAGGCCATGATGGACTCGCCGCTCGCGAAGGAGGGACCCGTGGCATTTGTCTGTATGGGCGTCACGTGCGCCCCGCCGACGGGCGACCCCGCCGCGTTGCGCAAGATCCTTTCGACGCCCTGACGACGCGGATATGAAGGACGGACGCGTTCCCAGCGCGATGGATGAGGACGGCCTCGCATCGACCATGAGCGAGGTCCGGCGGGAACTGAACTGTTCCGTGTGTCGAGGGGATTGGAAGGCATGCCGCCTCGCGACGTGCCCGTACCTCACGGACGTCCGGGACCTCTTCCGCGGCGAGAGCCCGATCGTGTCGACGAACCTCTTCGGCGCGTCGCCGCCCAGCGCGTTCGTCGGCTCGTACGGGTATCCGAAGGTCCTCGCCGGCCCCCTCGTCCCGCCGATCCGCGAGGACACGTCGCTCATGGACGCCTCGGAGCAGTGGGTACACCAGGACCTTTGGGACATCCTGCGCTTCCGCCTCACCCTTGTGCGCGGGAAGGCCGCGCGGCGCGTGGCCGACGCCCGCAATCCCGATCCAATCCTCCGAACGACGCAAGAGGGCGCGATGTCCGCCGTTCCCATCGACACGGAGATGTGGCTGACGAAGAAGCCCGTCATCGAGGGCCCATTCTCCGCACGGGCGCCGCCGTCAGGACCGTCCGCGGACATCCGGAAGGTCACGCTCGCGGAGAACCCGCACGTGCCGCGCCGCGTCGACTACATCGTCGACGACACGGACCTGCGCGCGGTCGAGGGCGTCTCGGACCTGTACACCCACGGCGTCGCGCAGTCCCACATCACGCGAGTGTTCAGCGTCGGCCTCCTCGGGATGGGGAAGAGCCGCCGGCTCGTGCCGACGGAGTGGAGCATCACCGCGGTCGACGACATCCTTGGGAAGCGGATCCTCGAGAGGGTGCGGGACTTCCCGTGGATCGACGAGTTCCGCGTATTCGCACACACCGCGCTTGCGAACACGGTCGCGATCCTGCTCGCGCCGTCGGCATGGATGTACGAGGGCCTCGAGGCGTGGGGCATCGAGTCCAACCCGCTCCCCGCGCACGACCACGAGTTCTACGCGGGCCGCAAGGACTACCCCAGCCAACTCGAGGGCGCGTACCACGCGGTCAAGCTGCCGATCCTCGAGTACCTCGAGCGGCAACGCCGCCAGGCGGGGGCGATCGCCTTCCTCGAGGTCTACCGCGACTGGATCCCGCTCGGCGTTTGGCGGTATCGGGAAATCGCCCGCGCGGCGCTCGCGAAGGCGCCGGAGACGTTCGAATCGCTTGCGGACGCGCTGGCGGCGATGGGCCGGAAGGTTCGCCTCCGTCTCGAGAACTGGCGGGCACAGAGCGTCCTCCTGCCCTACATCGCGCGCCAACGCCGGATTGAAGACTATGCGACCTAGGATTTCGCGAGCTCCGCCTCAAGCATCTTCCGGAACTTTGGCGGGATCGGAACGGGCCTCTTCGCCTTGTAGTCGTATGTGACCTGAACACTCTCGCCGGTCGCGAACAACGTGCCCTTCTCCTTCGACCGAACCTCGTATGTGAAACGGAATGAGGAGGTCCCAATCTTCGTGAGGGTGACCTTCACAACGACCGTCTCCCCGAACCCGATCGCCTCCTTGAAGTCGCACGACGCGTGCGCGAGGATGAAGTCGAACTCTGCGACGGAATGGATGCCCATGAGCTGGCGGTACCACTCGCTCCGCGCCTGCTCCATGTACGTGAAGTAGACCGCATTGTTCACATGCTGCATCCCGTCGATGTCGCGGAAGCGAACGGGAATCTCGACCGTGAACGCCATGCGCGGCGGGAACGAGCCAACGTTTAAAGACCTCACCGCCATTGCGCGCGCTTGCCTCGGAAGTTCCGGCCACGGGCGTTCCTCCTCGCGGCGTGGGGTATCAACGTCTGCATCAACGCGTTCTACATCGCCCCGTCCGCCGTCTTCCCCCAGATGATTCCGGGCCTCGGCATCTCGAACGCAGCGGCGGGGTCGCTGATCTCGTTCTACCTCCTCGCGATCCTATTGTTCCAGCTGCCGAGCGGGTTCATCGTGGATCGCGCGGACCCCCGACGGATCATCGCTGTGGCCTCGTTGGCGGTCCTCGGATTGAGCGTCCTGATGACGTTGCTCCCCAGGTACGATGCGCTCCTTCTCCTCCGAACGTTGGCGGGCATCCCGGTCGCGTTCATCTTCGCGCCCGCCGCGTTCCTCGTGTCCCGCGCGTTCGAGCGGACGCCGGGCCGAGCGGTCGGCATCTTCCTGTCCGCGCCGCCGGCGGGGGTCGCGGTCGGGAATCTCTTCTCCCCGATCCTCGCCGTCACGTACGGATGGCCCGTCGTGATGTGCGCGTTCAACCTCCCGCTCCTCGTCCTCGTGCCCGCCTTCGTCATCGCCGCCAAAGGAATGCCGGAGCGCCGACACGAGCCGTTCAGCCTCCGGGACTTCTTGGCAGCGTTCCGGAATCGCGAGCTCTGGAAAGTCGGCCTCGTGTTCGCGGCGAGTTATGCCTCGTATATCTTCTACTCGAGCTGGGCGACGACGTACATGAATCGAACGGGGATCGCTTCGCCCGTGCTCGTTGGGGTCCTGGCGGCGATGATCCCCGCCGCGGGAATTCTGTCTCGTCCCGCAGGGGGCTTCCTGGCCGAAGGTCGGTTCGGCCGGGACAAGCGCGTCGTCCCCGCGATCGCGTTCGGCCTCCTGTTCGCCTCCAGCGTCGCGATCCCGTTCCTCGGAGCCGCGGGCATTCCTCTCCTCGTCGCGTGCGGGTTCCTCGCGCAGTTCCCGTTCTCCGTCTACTACCTGTTCTCCACGCAGATTCTTCCGCTAAAGTTCCAAGGGACCGCGTACGCGTTCAACAACACCGTGAGCATCCTTGGCGGGGCGGTTTCGCCCGCCTTCGCGGGCTACCTCGTCGACGTCACGGGCTCGTTCGTCGCGGCGTTCATCATGATCGCCGCCAGCGCCCTCGTCGGCCTGGGGCTCCTCTTCGCGATTCGGGAGCGGTAGTCACAGATTTTCGAACTCGTTCGTGAAGGCGACCTGGATTTGGCGGGTCGGGTCGCCGCGAATGTCCTCCCTTGCCGGGAGTGATTTCGTGGCGAGCTCCGTGTAGATCCGCCAGCCGATCTCGATGCGGAGGCGATGGTGCTCTTCCGCATCCTTGATCCGCTTGGCAGGCACCCCCGCGACGACGGAATTGGGCGGGAACTCCGTCCCTTCGGTGACGACCGCACCCGCCGCCACGATCGTTCCCGCGCCGATCTTCGCGCGGCTCGCGACGGTCGCGTTCATCCCGATGAGGCAATCGTCACCGATCGTGCAGCCGTGGACGACCGCTGCATGGCCTACGGTGATGCGGCTTCCCATGAGGATCGGATTCCCCTTGTCGGTGTGGAGAGCGCAATTGTCCTGGATGCTGCAGTTCTCGCCAATCACGATTCGGTCGAGATCGCCGCGGACGACCGCCCCGTACCAGACGCTGCTGCCGTCCCCGATCGCGACATCGCCGACGATCACCGCCGTGGGCGCGACATAGATCATCGAGGGGCGACGGGCGGTTCCCGTCTTAACGACTGTGGCAGACAAAGCGCAGTCCGGGGGACCTATGCGTTCACGCCAGGGCGACCCGCAACCCGGTGCTGGAACATGCGAATCGCAACCCCGCCGATCGCCCGCTCACGCGAGTCCAAGACCGAAAAGAGGCGATCCTTGTCGGGCCACGACAGCCGTCGGTCTTGGTAGATCTGCTCGGCGAGCTCGAACAACGTGGTCCAGTCGGGAGCGTGATCGAGGAGGAACCGGTAGGAGTCGATCTCACGGGGCTGGAGCCGCATCGTCTGTACTTCCATGGACCCCTAGAGATACTCGAGGCATTTCAGTTCGGCGTGTTCCCTTGCATCGATTTGTGTTCTCGCATTCCTGTTCTTGATTCTCAACACAACCCGATGGGAGGCATGTACAAGGATGTGACGCGCCTCGTCACTCGAGGTTCACATTCACGTTCTTGAGACGGGTATAGAATCGGATCGCGTCCAGTCCCTGCTCGTGTCCGAGGCCGCTCCGTTTCCACCCGACGAACGGCGTCTGCGGGAATGTGAGGGGAAACTCATTGATCGACACCATGCCCGCCTGGAGTCGGGTGGCGACGCCGTGCGCGGTCTTCAGGTCCTTCGTCCACACGCCCGCCGCCAGCCCGTACTCGACGGCGTTCGCGGCGTCGACGAGGTCGTCGACGGTCCGGAAGGACATCGCCGCCAACACGGGCCCGAAGATTTCCTCCTTCGCAACCCGCATGTCGGACGTCACGGCATCGAACACCGCGGGCGTCAAGAAGTTCCCAGACGCAAGCTCCCCATCCGTGACCTTTTTCCCGCCGACGACGAGCTTCGCGCCTTCGCCCACGCCCACATCCACGTACGTGAGCACGCTCTTCTCCTGCTCCTTCGAGACGACCGGACCCATCTGCGTGTCTTCCTTCAAGCCCGGCCCGAGCTTCATTTTCCCTGCGCGCTCCGCCACCTTCTTCACGAAGTCCGCATGGATCGACTCGTGGACGAGGAGCCGGGATCCGGACCAGCACATCTGGCCCGCGTTCTGAAACGCGGCGAATACGACGCCCTTGAGCGCCTTGTCGAGGTCCGCGTCGGGGAAGACGATGTTCGGATTCTTCCCGCCGAGTTCGAGGGTCACGGGCGTGACGTGCTTCGCCGCCATCTCCAAGATTTGTCGTCCCGTCTCCAAGGAACCCGTGAACGTGATCGAGCCTACGGCGGGGTGGGTCGCGAGCGCCTTCCCGACCGTCGACCCCGGCCCCGTGACGACGTTCACGACCCCCGGCGGGAAGCCCGCCTTCTCCGCAAGTTCGGCGAACTTCAGCGCGGTGAGGGGCGTGATCGCGGCGGGCTTGACGACGACCGTATTCCCCGCCGCCAATGCGGGCGCGATCCCGCGGACCGCGAGGGTGAGCGGGTAGTTCCACGGCGCGATGTGGACCGTGACCCCGACGGGCTCGAGGACCGTGTAGTTGAGCCGGGCGCCGGGGACGGGGATCGTCTCCCCCTGGATCTTGTCCGCCATGCCCGCCCAGTACTCGAGCGTCTTGTACACGAACGCCGCGTCGCCCTTCGCCTCGCGAATCGGCTTCCCGACGTCCTGGCTCTCGAGCTTCGCGATTTCGTCGAACCGATCCCGGACGAGCTGCCCGAGCTGGAAGAGCAGACGACCGCGCTTGCTCGGGTCGATCGTCCGCCATTCGGGGTTCTCGAACGATGCGCGGGCGGCTTCGACGGCGGCCTTTGCGTCTTCGGCGCCCCCAACGGCGATCTCGGCAATCGGTCGGTTCGTCGCCGGGTCGAGGTCCGGCGCGTGCTCTCCCGTGGACGGCTCGACCCACTGCCCGCCGATGTAGAGCTGATGCTTCGCAATCTCCATCATCGCGGGAAGAGAGCCGCACGGCTATAAGGTTCACCGCCAATCCGACGGTGTGGAAACGGAGACACGGGTCCGCCGCGCGACCTCGGGCGCTTTCGAGTGGCCGGAGTTCGAGGCGATGTTCGAGGAGCGTTTGGCGGCGGAAGATTTCTCCGACGCGACCGTGCTCGACCTCGGGACCGGGGAAGGGCGTCTCGCGCTGGCCCTCGCACCGTTGGCGGGGCGCGTCGTGGGGCTCGACGCGGATCAGGAATCGTTGGCGGCGGCCCGGGATCGCGCCCGCGAACTCGGGATCTCGAACGTAACGTTCGTCCCGGCGGACGCGGACGCCGCGAACTATCGCCTCTTGACGCGGAGCCGGATCGATTACGTCGTCGCGAACCACTTCATGTCCGAGGCCGTGATCGGGGCGACCGCGAAGGCGCTCCGGCCCGGAGGCCGGTTCCTGTTCGCATGTCACCACCGAGACCAGTGGATCGAGTCGGGCCGCGTCGGGCGGTTCTCCTTCACCGAGGACGCGATGCGCGACCTCCTGACGAGGGCGGGGCTGACGGTGATCTTCCTAGGCGTGGAGACCTTCACTGTCTCGTACGCGGGACTCGCAGAGATCGAGGAGGCACACCCGGAGCTGGCGGCGAAGTTTCGCGCGGACGGTCGATGGGCGACGCTGACCGAGCGGTTTGGCGACGGTCCCGCGGAGCTCACGTGGTCGACGCTCGTCGGCGTCGCGCAGCGGTGACGACTACCGGCGCTGCGGCTGAGGGCCGGGTGGCGGGGGAACGACGCCGAGCTGTTGCATGAGGCCCATCGTGTCCCACTGGCCCCAGTGCTCCACGCTCTTGCCATTCTGGATCCGGATCATGTCGATCCCGCGAATGGACACTTTCTTCCCCGTCGCAGGGACGCCCAGGAACTCGCCCTTGTGTGTGCCCGTCATCGTCCCCCGCACGACGACCTTGTCGCCGTCCGCGACGATGTCCTCGATCGTCGTCTTGCCGTCCGGGAACGCCGCGTGCAACATCGTGAACCACGCCTTCTCCCCCGCGATCCCCGGGGGCACGCCCGGCGGGCTCGTGTGGTCGACGTAGT
>VBMQ01000115.1:0-2991 GCA_005878375.1 Methanobacteriota archaeon
ACGTTCGTCCGGAGGTGCGCGGTCACGTTCTCGGCGACGTGCGTGCTCCCGATCGTGGTGGTGACGGCGAACGGGTTGAAGTTCACGCCGAGGGGCCCCCAACCCCCGCCAAACGCGCGTTCGCGGACCGCGAGCAGCGGGGCGCGGCCCTTGACGCTCGTCACTACCTCGAGCCGTTCGCTCCCGTTCGCATTGTCCTCGACGAGGACGTGCACGCCCGCTTGCGGCGTCGCATACGCGTCGGTCACGGACACCGCCAATAGCGCGTCGACGGTGAGCGTCGATGTCGCGTCGACGAGCTTGATCGGCCCGGCGTACGGCGACGCGCGCACGGTGATGGCGGTGTTGTTGAGTACGAAGTCCGCCATGCTCGGCGCCAAGAACGTCGAGTTCTCGACCAGGGCGAGGGTGGTGTCGAGATTCATCGAGGCGTAGTTGTTCGCGAACAGGCTCCCTCCGATCGTCACGGTCGAGTACAGGTTCCCTCCGGCCGCCACGCCGGCTTCGGTGTTCTGGGAAAACGAGGACTGCGTCACGTCCACCCCGCCCCCGTGAACCTCGAGGCCCCGGAAGGAGACCGAGAAGCTGGAGCCGTCGATCACCGCCAGTCCTCCCTCGACTCCGTACGCGGACTCGGCGCCCTCGACGATCGCATGCGAGATCGTGATCGCCCAGCTGTTGACGCTCCGGATCCCCCGCCAGAAGCCTGCGTCCACGCCCGTCGAATTCGGAGAGAACCGGACGGGCTGGGCCGCCGTCCCCTGCACCGCCAAACCCCCGAGGACGGTGAGCCCGACGCCGCGGTCCGCCCGCACTTGGACCCCGGCGTCGATGCCGAGGAACGAGTCGCCGGGGACCGTCGTATTCCCCACGAGGATGTACGGGCTCCCGTCCAAGGTCCAATGCGCGCCCCCGACGAGCTCCCCGTGCACGTACGTCGGGCCTGCGGCGCGCCCCCGCGGCATCCCCGCCAACGCGAGCGCGACGAGCGTCAGTGCGAGCAGCGCCGCCCGCCGATCCATTCCCCCGTCACTTCCGGACGTAACCATGCGCGCGTAGCCACATAAGGATGGCGACGCCGATTCCCGCCAACGCGCCGAACGCGACGAACGGCGACGCCCCGCCGATGTCCGTGATCGGCGCGGGCTCCCGCCGGATGATGTCGTTCATGACCATGACGTGGACGCACTGGACCTCGGAGTACCGCTCGCCATCGAACGAGCGCGCGCATACGACGTGCCAGCCGTTGTGGTAATTGTTCGTGGCCCATTCGTAGGCCCACGTCGACCACGGGTGCTCGCGGCCCGTGTTCGTCGCCATGTGCCACTCGCTGTCGTCGATCCGGACCTGCACGAGCTTGACCCCGTGATCGTCGCCCGCGTAGCCCCAGATCAGGTACAGCCCATGGACGGTCTCGCCGCTCTCCGGCCGCACGATCTTCACCCACGGCCGGCTGTCGACGTTGTCGACGCAGACGCCGATCGTGTAGACCTCCGAGAACAGGCTCCCGTCCCAGGCGCGCGCGGAGATGTGCAGGCACCCGTCGTCGCGCTTCGTCGTGTCCCACTCGTACGCCCACGTGGTCCACGCCGCGTCGGGCGAGGTGTCCGTGGCGTGGTGCCAGTCGCCGTCGTTGAACCGGACCTCGACGAGCTTCACACCGACGTCGTCGGCCGCCAGCCCGTGGATCAGGATCAACCCGCGGACCGTCTCCCCGTTCTTCGGGTCGACGATCGTGACCTTCGGGCGGTGGTTCTCGTTCGCGACGTTCACGCCGACGCATGTCACCTCGGAGTAGAGGTCGCCGTCGAACGACCGGGCGCACACGTGGTGCTCCCCGTTGTCGAACGTCGTCGTGTCCCACTGGTACGCCCACGTGCTCCAGGAGTCGTCGAGGCTCGTGTCCGTCGCGTCCGCCCATGCGCGATCGTCGATCGCGACCTGGACGAGCGTGACGCCGACGTCGTCCGACGCGGTGCCGTGCACGAGCACGATGCCCCACACGGTCATCCCCGCCTCTGGGTGCACGATGTGGACGACGGGCGTCTCGTTCTGGTTCGGGACGTTGTCCACGAAGTACTCGTTGACCGCGACGCCGGAGTACGCCTGCCCGTCGAACGCGCGGGCGGAGAACGCATGCCACCCGTCGTCGACCGTCGTCGTGTTCCAGTCGTACGACCAGTGGTTCCACGACCCGTTGTCGCCGCGCGGCGTCGCGTTCCGCCAGTCGCCGTCGTCGATCCGGACCTGCACGAGCTCGACGGAGTCGTTCGCGTCGGGGTCGCCCGACGTCCCGCTCACGGTCGTGATGCCGGAGACCGTGCTGTGGTTCGGCGGCGTGTTGATCTCGACCCACGGCGCGTGGTTCTCCATCCCGTTCTGTACGTACACCTCGATCGACGTGTCGGCGAGCTGCCCGGCGCTGTCCTTCGCGAGCGCGCCGATGTGGTGCCACCCGTTCGCGACCGTCGTCGAGTCCCACGATGTCGTCCACGTCCACCATGTGTCGTTCCCCGACGTGTCCGTCGCGTTCCACCATTCGCCCGTGTCGATGTGCACCTTGACGAGCACGACGTGGACGTCGTCCCACGCGTTCCCGGCGATCGCGACGGTCCCGCTGACCGTGGAGCCGTTCGCCGGGTGCGTGATCGTGACGTGCGGCGGCGCGTCTGCGCGGACGGTCGGGACCAAGCTCACGAGGAAGACGAGAACGAGGGTGCCGACGAGCAACCTTCCCCTCATGGAATCCACCGGGCCGGCCCATCCCGGTGTCGTTATAAGGGAAGTGTTGAACGCCGTTTTCGGCCTATTTGAAGATTAGCTGTTCGCGGTCTCGATGATCCGGAGGCGCTCCTCCGCGGTCCGCGGGAAGACCGCGAGCCGAACGCCCTTGCGCTCAAGCCGCACGTAGTCATGCCCGACGAGTTTCCGAACGTGGTAGAGGGTGAGCTGGGTGCTCAAGCCGAGGACGCCCGCCAACTCCCGGACGGT
>VBMQ01000115.1:3061-5984 GCA_005878375.1 Methanobacteriota archaeon
CGGCGCGCGCCCCGAGCCGTGCTCCAGACGATCCCTTCCCGCTCGAGGACGGAGAGGTGATACGCGAGCTCCCCATTCGCGAGCCCGAGGTTCCGCTTGATGTCCGTGTAGCAATCGCCGGGGTGCACGCGGATGTAGCCGCGGATCATGCCCCGCGTCTCCTGGTTCACGACCGCCTCGCCCTTCACCTTGACGTAGAAGGGAAGGAGGACCGTCCTCGCGAGGAACGAACGGCCCCGGTCCGTGAACCCGTACGAGGACGTGCTGCCCGCCCCCGCCAACGCGAGCCATCCGAGGAACGTCACGGTCGCGTTTGGCGGGAGGTCCGCCCCGACGGGCAGACCGTGGACGTACAGCGGCGCGCTTTGGCGGGCGACGTTCCCGGAGGTGTCGACGGCCTCGAGCGTGACGTTCAACGGGCCGGCCTTCGCGGCGGGCCAGGCGACCTTGGCCCCGCGAAAGGTCCCGAGGACGAAGCCGCCAGCATCGCGCACCGTCCACGTGAGATTCGCGATCGCGACGTTGTCCGTGGACCCGGAGGCGTCGAACGGCACGGCGTGCCCCTCCATCGCGTCGCGGTCCACGCGCATCGTAATCCGCGGCACCTCGTGGTCGAGGAAAACGCCGAACGCGACGCGGACGGTCACGGCGTTCCCGGGGCTCGACGCGTCGCGCATCGAGTGGAGCGTGATCGTTTGGACGTCGTTGTAGAACCGCGCGTGCACAATCCGCAAGGTGTCGAACCGGGCGCTCGTCGACGACCACGTTGACCACGGACTCTGGAGTGGCGGCGTCGCCGCCAAACTCGACGAATCGAGCGCGAGCGGAGCCATCGGCTCACTGAAGACCAGGACGATGTCCGATTGCTGCGAAACCCCGGCCGTGCCATTGGCGGGGGAAACGATGCCGACATCGCCGACGTGATCTGACCGAGGGAATCGATGGCGTTGACGCGAACCACGGCCGCGGCGGTGTCGATGGCGGGGAACGTTGCGTGGACTTCCGTCTCTCCCGTCGGGACGAACGCATCCGAGAGACTCACGGGGAAGCTCAGGCCTCCGTCGGTAGACAGTTCCGCGATCGCGCGGACGACCGGCTCCTCTGCGCCCGCAATCCATCGGACTTTCTGGTCGACCCCGCCCGTGAGGCGCTCCCCGCCCACCGGGAACGTGATGCGGACCTGCGGGCCCGAGGCGGTCGTGAGGGTTATCGCGAGGGGGCACGCGCCGCGCATCGGGAGGCCCGGGGCGCTCGCGTCGGCCGCATCGCATCGGACGATGACCGTGTACGTCTGCGTCTGGGCGAACCGCGCGTGGTCCACGAACACGGTGTCGTCCTCGAAGGTCCCGCGAGCCCACCGGAAGGTCACGGGCACGGCCGGATCGATGTGAATTGCATCCTCGACCGACGCGCGGTTCATCGATTCGGAAAATGTCAGGACGATCGCTGCGTCCGGCAGCACGCGCCGGGCCCCGCTCGCCGGGACCGTCTCCATGATTGTTGGCGGCGTCCCGTCGAGGGCGAGGCCGAGCACCGAGCACGCGGAGGCGCCATCCCAGTCCGTCGCGCAGACCCGGAGAACGGCACTGGGTGCGTCCACGCTTGGCGGGGTGACAGGAAACGTCGACTCGCCCCCGGCCATCGACCTCGAGCCCATGATGGGCGCGAACGTGATCCCATCGGTGGCGATGGCGGCGCTGACCGTCACGGTCGCGTCTTGGGCATCCGCCGCGCGTACCCGGATCGTCTGGGGGGCGCCCGCCGTCCAACGGATTCCGGACGCCGGAGAGACGAGCGTGAGCGAAGGCGGGAGCGCAGCGACCCGGAACGTCCACGAGGAGGGCGCGAGGACGTTTCCGGGCGATGACTGGTCCGAGAGCGTCCCGTTCAGGACGACCGCGTACGCTCTGCCCTCCCGAAGCAAGATGGCAGGGACGAGTTGCATCGTCAGCGCGTCCACCCACGCGACCGTGACGGGAATCCACGCGCCGGTCGCTACGGCTCGGAGGCCCACCGACGCGGTTCCGGAGTCCACGGGCTCGCTGAACGTAATGCGCACGGTCGCGTTTGGCGGGACGTTGGACGCACCCGCCGGCGGTGACGCGGAGGCGATTGTCGGAGGCGTTGCATCGATCCCGAACGTCACCGTGGCGTTCGCTTCGCCGCCTTGGCTGTCGATCACGCGGACCCGGAGGGTCGCGTTCGCAACATCCACGGCGGGAACCGTCCACGAGAGGGAACCCGAGGGCGCGAGTGGCCCGCCGATGAGCTCGAAGGGGCCGCCATCCGAATACTCCAGGTGAACGGAAAGAAGCCCCGAGAGATCGTCGGGATCCGAGCTCGTCCAAGAGAGGGTCCACCCCGACCCGCCGGACAGCACCGCGGGCAAGATCATCCGGAAGCGGATCGTCGGTCCTGAGTTCGCCTTCGTCGAGAATCCCCACGTGGCCGCGGTCAGCGCATTGCCCGGGTCGGAGAGATCGCGAAGGGTGCCGTTCAAATGGGCGATGTAAGCCGTCGATGCGTGAAGTGGGGCAGCGGGCGTGAACCTGAAGACGCTTGGAGAGTCCCACGAAGCGGCCCCGGTCACCCATTCCCCAGAGGCGGTTTGGATGCCGATTGTGGCGGCGTCGAGAGGGCCCACAACGTCCTCGCTGAAGGTCGCGATGATTGGCTCGGTCCATTCGGCGTCGGCAGCGCCGTCGGCGGGGCTGATCGAGGAGATTGTTGGCGGCGTGCTGTCAATCGCGAACGGGACGCTCGACGCATTGGCGGTGAGGCCACGCACGTCGAGGACCTCGGCGCGGACCCGAGCGGCGGTTACGTCGGCGGTCGGGACGGTCCATCCGTACGTCGCATCTCCCGCCAGGGGTCCCGCGAGGGGGACCCACGTGATGCCGTCGTCCATGGAGGATTCAAGGAA
>VBMQ01000032.1 GCA_005878375.1 Methanobacteriota archaeon
GGCCTTGTTCACGAGGAGCTGGTTGACTTGGTACGGCTGGAAGATCCGCTCGCGCTCCCCCTTCTCCTTCTCCATCCCCATCGAGACCCAGACGTCCGTGTACAGGACGTCCGCGCCCTTGACCGCATCGAACGGGTCGGGCATGACCGTGAGTTTCGCACCGGTTTTGGCGGCGACCTCCTTCGCTTGCTTGACGATCGACGGGCTCGGCCGGAACTTGTCCGGGCACGCGACCGCGACGTCCATCCCGACGACCGCGCCCGCGAGGAGGAGGGAGTGGCACACGTTGTTTCCGTCGCCCACATAGGCAAGCCGGAGGCCCTTGAGCTCGCCCTTCCGCTCCTGGACCGTGAAGAGGTCTGCGAGCGCCTGACACGGGTGCTCGAGGTCGTCGAGGCCGTTGATTACCGGCACGGTCGTCCACTTCGCGAGCTCGAGGACGTCCTCGTGGCGGTATGCCCGGTACACGACCGCGTCGACGTACCGGCTCAGCACGCGGGCGGTGTCCGCGATCGTCTCGCCCCGCCCGAGCTGGAGGTCCTGCGGGTTCATGTACAGCGCGTGGCCGCCGAGCTGGCCCATCGCGACCTCGAAGCTGACCCGCGTGCGCGTGGAGGCCTTCTCGAAGAGCATCGCGAGGTTCTTGTTCCTGAGCGGCTCGTACAACTCGCCGGCGCGGGCGCGGTTCTTGAGGTTCGCCGCGAGCTCGATGATCGCAACGAAATCCTTCTCGGCATCGAGGACGCTCAGGAAGTCGCGCTTCATTCTGTGATTGCGAACGATGCGAGTGCCATAAACCTTGCGAGACAGTGTGCGCGAAACGAACGAACCAGATACCTTTGTATAGAGGCCGCCGCTACATCCGCGCGGTGGCCGGGATGGGGTAGCCTGGTTATCCTAGGGGACTGTGGATCCCTTGACCCGAGTTCAAATCTCGGTCCCGGCCCTCCCGGTTCGCGCTTGGGGAAACCAGGTCAACACCTTTTAATACGGACCGTCCGTTCGAAACGTCGCACCGCGGGCGATGACCAAGCCCGGTCCCCGGGAGGGGAGTGCGATGATAAAGCAAGCAGCGAAAGAGTACGCGCCGTTGGACCTCGAGAAGCGCGTGCGCGAGTTCTGGCGCCGTACGAAGGCGTACGAGAAGACGCGGAAACTTCGCGAGTCGGGGAAGGATTACTACTTCGTCGACGGCCCGCCGTATACGACGGCCGCGATTCACCTCGGCAACGCGCTGAACAAGACGATCAAGGACGTCGTCGTCCGCTGGCGGCGGATGCAAGGCCTGAATCTGCGCGACCAGCCCGGCTTCGACATGCACGGTCTCCCGATTGAGGTCCAGGTCGAGAAGTCCCTGGGCATCACGAACAAGCGCGAGATCGAGGACCTCGGGATCGAGAAGTTCGTCTCGACGTGCCGCGAGTTTTCGCTCGACCTCCTCGGGAAGATGACGGAGGTGTTCCGCGAGCTCGGGGTGTGGATGGATTGGGACAATCCGTACATGACGATCAAGAACTCCTTCATCGAGGCGGGATGGTGGACGCTCAAGAAGGCCCACGAGAAAGGCCTCCTCACAAAGAACGTGCGGTCCCTCCAGTGGTGCACGCGATGCGAGACGGCCTTGGCGGAGGCGGAAGTCGAGTATACGGACGAGACCGACCCCTCAATCTACGTGAAGTTCCCGATCAAGGACCGGACGGGCGAGTCCCTCTTGATCTGGACCACGACGCCGTGGACGCTCCCCGCCAATCTGGCGGTGGCCGTCCACCCGGAGTTTCCATACGTGAAGGTCGAGCTGGCCGGCGACGCGGCCGTTTGGGTGCTCGAGGAGAACGCCGCGCGGATCATGGACGAAGCGGACGCGACGGGCCGGATCGTGGACCGGATGGCGGGGGCGGACATGGTCGGCTGGGCGTACGAGCATCCGCTCGCCGCCAAAGTCCCGTACCATGCCTCGGTTCAGGCGCCGAAGGCCCACACGGTCCTCGCGTCGACCGCGGTCACGAACGAGTACACCGGACTCGTGCACACCGCGCCCGGCCACGGGCCAGAGGACTTCGAGCTCATGAGCGGGGCGTCTACACTCCAGAGGCGGGCGCCTACGAGGGTCGCCACGTCCGCGAGGCGAACGAGTCGATCATCAACGATCTCGCGGACGCGGGCGCCTTGTTCCACCGCGGCGAGATCGTGCACCGCTACGGTCACTGCTGGCGGTGTCACACGCCGATCATCTTCCGCGTCACGGAACAATGGTTCCTCAGCGTCGGCCCCCTGAAGCAGAAGATGCTCGAGGAGATCGCCCGCGTCCGGTGGACGCCGGACTGGGCGGGGTCCGCGCGCCAGAAGGAGTGGACGGAGAACCTCCGGGATTGGACGATCTCCCGCCAGCGGTACTGGGGCACGCCCCTCCCGTTGTGGTTGTGCGAGAAGTGCGGGGACCTCCGCGTCATCGGGAGCGTCGAGGAACTGAAGGCGGGCGCGAATTACAAGGAAGGGATGGACCTCCACCGCCCGTGGATCGATGCCGTCACCTTCCGCTGTGCGAAGTGCGGGGGCGGGCAGCATCGGGTGAAGGACGTCCTCGACGTGTGGCTCGACTCCGGAGTCGCCTCCTGGGCGCAGCTCGACTATCCGCGCAACAAGGACCTCTTCAAGCGGTGGTGGCCCGTCGACTGGATCGTCGAGGGGAACGACCAGACCCGCGGGTGGTTCAACTCCCAGATGTGGGCGGGCGTGATCGCCTTCGACCGCGCGCCGTACGAGTCCGTGCTCCTGCACGGCTGGCTGAACGGGCCGGACGGACGGCAGATGCACAAGTCCCTCGGGAATTTCATCGAGCCGTCCGAGGTGATCGCGAAGCACGGCGTCGACGCCCTGCGCCTGTACCTGCTCCGGGCGAACGCGCCGTGGGAGGACATCACGTTTTCGTGGGAGGACGTGAAGAACGCGGGTCGGACGCTGAACATCCTGTACAACGTGTTCAAGTTCGCGACGCTGTACATGACGATGGACAAGTTCGACCCGGCCGCGCATCCGCTCGACGAGCTCGTGAAGAACCTCACGCCGGAAGATCGGTGGCTCCTCTCCCGGATGGAGCGGCTAAAGGACACGGTCACCGCGCAGCTCGAGGCATACGAACTCCACCGCGCGACGCGGGCGCTTGAGGAGTTCATCGTCGAGGACCTGTCGCGCTGGTACGTGAAGATGATCCGGGACCGGACGTGGAAGGAGGGCGAGGACCGCGGGAAGCTCGCGGCGTATCGCGTCCTGCACGAGGCGCTCGTTACGACCGCGGTCCTCCTCGCCCCGTTCTGCCCCCACCTCGCGGAGGAGCTGTACCAGGCAATCGACGGTCGCCTCCTCTCCGTCCATATGTCGGACTGGCCCAAGGCGCGCGAGGACTTCGTGAACGCGAACTTGGAGAAGGCGATGAGCACGGTCCGGGACCTCGTCGACATCATCGCCAAGGTCCGACAGAAAGAGAACGTGAAGCTCCGGTGGCCCGTTCGATCCGTGACACTCCGTGCGCCCACGGAAGACGCGGAAGCGGCGCTACGGCAGCTCCAGCCCGTCCTGCTCGAGATGGCGAACGTGAAGGCGTTTCGGGTCATGCCCGCGGAGGGCGCGTTCGAGGAGATGGAACTGTCCCTCCTCCCTGACCCGCAGGCGATCGGGAAGGTGTACAAGGCGTGGTGGTCGAAGATCGCGACGATCCTCGAGATGCGGCCCGCAGACGAGGTCCAACGGGAACTCCTAGAGAAAGGGGAATACCGGATGGGAATCGAGGGCCAGATGATCAAGATCCTGCCGAACATGGTCCGTGTCGAGCGGCGCCTCCCTCAGGGCGTGGCGCGCGTGGAGACGCCCTACGGGGAGCTGTTCATCGACCTCCGGGTGTCGGAGGAGATCCGCGCGGAGGGGATGGCCCGGGAGGTCGTCCGCCGCGTCCAGCAGATGCGGAAGGACGTGGACCTCGAGGTCGAGGACTACGTGCGGACGTCGCTCCGCGTCCCCGAGGGACTCGTGACGCTCCTCGAGCCTTGGCGGGACTACATCGCTCACGAGAGCCGGAGCCGGACGCTGACGATCGGAACGGGCGACGTGGACGAGGAGTACATCGTGGAATGGCCGAACGTCGACGGCGAGACGCTCCTGATCGGGATCACCCCGCTGCACATGCGGGAGGCGCTCGACACGTTCACGGACGTGCCTGGGATCACGGAGCGCAAGGCGATCGCGCTCTTCGACTCGGGGTACAAGACGCTCGCGTCCGTCGCGACCGCGAGCCGGGACGAGCTGCTGAAGATCGAGGGCATTGAAGAGGGGGATGTCCGGCGGATCAAGGACTACGTCGAGCGGGAGGCGAAGGGCGCGGAGATGCCACCGTGTAGCGTGTGCGGCGCCCCGGGCCGGGCCGACGAGCTCCGGTGCTGGCGGTGCGGCGAAGCACCCCCCGGAACCCTGTCGTGCCCGAACTGCTCACGCCCCATTCCGAAGGGGACGTACATCTGTCCGCACTGCGGATTTGGCGGCGCGGGTGCACGGGTGGCGCCGGCCCCTGCCCCTATCGCGGCCCCTGTCGCGAAACCAATCCCTGCGAGCGTCGCCCCGACCCCCGCGCCTGCTCCCGCCAAAGTCGAACTCCCGATTCCGGAGCAGCTCCCCGCGCCCGCCCTCGAAGCGACCGCATCCTCCACGTTCCTCGTCAAGGAGGAGAAGCCACAGCAATCGTACGCATTGTTCCTCGACGGGATTAATCGGGGACGCCAAGGGTTCTGTGTGACCCGCGTCTACCCGCAGAAGATCCGGGAGAAGTACGGCCTCGCGATGGACGTCCCCATGCTGTGGCTGAGCAACGTGGGCAAGGAGGACAGCGTGCGGCCGAAGGATCTCGAGAAGTTGTCCCTCGCGCTCGAACAGTTCATCACGAAAGAGGCCGGCGGGTTCGTCCTCCTCGACGGAATCGAATACCTGATCACGAACAACAACTTCCTGACCGTGCTTCGCCTCGTCCAGTCGCTCCGCGACCAGGTCGCAATCAACGGGGCGACGATGGTGATCTCGGTGAACCCGTCGACACTCGATACGCATCAGATGAACCTCCTGGAGAAGGAAGTCGACGCGGTCGTGACCGCGTAGGTCACGGAGGGGCGGTCGCGCGATACGCCGCCGCCAGCTTGGGGACCGAGTCCAACGTTGCGATCTCTTCCGGACGAACCCACCGGAACTCGACGTTCTCCCAGTCGAGGCGGACTTCGCCCCGAGGCGCATGGAATCGGAACGGATGGATGGCGTAGATGGTGTCGTCGGTCCCTCGGCTGCGGATCGGGGGTCCCCGCGCCGCCAAGGCGACATCTCGAATCCCGGTCTCTTCCTCGACCTCCGTCCGCGCGCGATGCTCCGGATCCTCGTCCCCCTCGAGGAATCCCGAGACCCCCGACCACTTCCCCCGGAACGAGCCCACCTTCTCGCTCCGGCGGACGACGAGGATGCGCCCGTCGCGCTCCAAGAACGAGGTCACGACGGGACGCTCGGAGATGGCGGGCATGTCGAGGGACGACGCATCCGCATCGACGATCGCGCGGTCGCCGGTGCGAAGCAGGTCGATCGGAAGTCGGTCGACAAGGGGGATGTCCGAGATCACTGCGCCCACCGCCAAAATCGCCTCCGCGTTGGCGGCGAGGATCGCGCGCGGCGCCGCTCGGCGGTTCCGCAGACCGTACAGGACGTACGAGCCGACCGTGCTCCCTTTGCCGTGGGGCACCGCCAAGATGCGGTCCGCGATCCGCTGGCCGAACAGGGGGTCGTGCACGTCTCGCACCTCGCCCGTCGTCGGATCGACCCCGCCAAGGAGCGAGAGCGGCCGATCGGACGCGAGGACCGTCCCCTCCGCGCGTCCTCCGACGACGCGCCGACCGACGAACTTCATCCGAACCTCCGCAAGATCTCTTCCAACTCTTCGAGGACGATCTTCTGGCCGCAGAGGGTCGGCAGATACACGGCGCCTTTGCCGGAAGGTGTGGCGGTGGTTTTCGCCCAGAGTTCCATCGGGGACACCTCGAGGCACGTGTCGACGAGGACCCGGTGGCCCAGCGCCTCGATCCGTTCGGCGGCGTCGCCCGCCTCCGTCCGCGCCGCACGGCTCACGAACACGAACACGCGGACCTTGGGGCGGTGCTTCTCGAGGAGGTCCGCGACCGACCGAAGTTCAGCGGCGGACAGTTGAGGCGTCCCGAGGCCGATCGCGTCCGGCTCAGACCCGGTCGTGTAGCGGTCGCGCGTCGACAACAGATCTTCTTCGGAGATCGGGATGGCCGGGAGCCCCGCGTGGTGTGCCTCCCGCCACTCCGGGGTAACGCCCTCCACGTGGAACATGCCCACCCCGCCGGTGGCGGCGAGGGCGGCCCCGAACCATTTGAGGTCCGACTCATTGGCAGGTACCCCCCGCAGATACGGGATGCCGTCCCCCACAATCCCGCCGATGTGCAGCCCGAGGAGGGACCACCGGTAGCCGTGGATGGGGACGCGGACGTCGAAGACGTGCGTCGCGCGGCGGTTCTCCTCCCGGTGAAGGCCGTATTCGGGGGTCCGGCCCACAATCGCCGCCGCCAAGGCGGACGGCCCTCCCTCCCGGTTCGTCCGGGCCCCGATCACGGAGTTCGCAAACACGACCGCGGAGGACTCCGCCCACGCGAGCGTGTCGCCGCGGACAGGGCGATTCCCCGCCAAATAAGGGGTGCAGGAGAACGTGGGCTCGCATCCCATCTTCGTGTACGCGGCCGCGATCCGTCGTTGCGCTTGCGCGAAGTCCTCCGGGATGCCGAGCTCCCGCGAACACTCGAGGTCGATCCCCATCGGGTTCACGGTCGTGCGCACGCGGACTTTGGCGGTACGGGCGAACGATTCGAGGAACTCCAACCCCGGCTCCCCGAGCGTCTTGAGAGAAACGCCGGAGACGTGCGCGCTCGCGATCGGGAGAAGACGATCCGCGCCGTAAACGTCGCCGAGCGTCGTCAGGATCCGCATCGAGAGGCGCTCGGCGTCCGTCCCGCTCTCGAGGAGAGCCGCTTCCTCGTGCGTAAGATGCACTATAGCGCCTCCACAAACTCTCGGAAGACGCGCCCCACGACCTCCGGTTTCTTCGGATACGCGGCGACCTTGGCGCGGACGTCGATCACATCGCCCTCAGCCGCGGGCGTGAGTTCCCCCCCGAACGCTCGTTGCTTGTCGAGGCGCATGTGGAAGACCGCGTCTTCGTCGAGACGGGCGGCAACCCCCCGCAAGATCTCGTCCCTCCCGAGGGCTTGGGCCAAACGACACCAAACGGCGCGGATGTCCGCCGCCCGTTCGGTTCGGGCAACCAGGGAGACGATCGGGTTCCCGAAGTGACCCCCGAGCTTCTCTCGCCGGATTTCCCCTTCGGGCAGCACGGTCCGCATCGCCGCCACGACCTTCTCCTCGTCCTCCGTCGCGTGGCAGAAGGCCCGGACCTCGAGCCAGTGGAACATGGAATCACGAGGCGACCGCGTCGAGGACCTTGCCGGAATGGGCGCGCAGCGCCTCGAGGCCCTCCTCGTTCACGATCATGTGGTCCGCGGTCGCGATCACTTCCGCAAGGCCCCAACCGAGCTCACGTTCCTCCCGGCGGTGAAATTCCTGGCGGGAGAGGACGTCGTCACCCCGGCCTCGCTTCATGATCCGCTCGTACCGCGTCCGGGGCGACGCGTGGATTGCAACCACGACGAGCCGGTCTCCAAACGCACGTCGGAACACCTCGACCTCTTCTCGGCCTCGGATGCCGTCGATGATCGTCGCGCCCTCTTTCACGTGGGGAATCGTCCGCTCGGCCCACACCCCGAACCCGTGCTTCACGCGCTCCTCGTGCGCCATCCCGCCAACGGTCTCGTCGCTGAACTTGATCCCGCGGCGCCTCGCCTCCTGGCGGACGATGTCGCCCATCCGGACCACGGGGAGGCCGCGCTCCTCCGCAACCTTCACGAACTCTTCCTTGCCGCACCCCGGCATTCCCGCGACACAGATGACGCGACCCATCTTCGCGCGCGAACCGGGGCGGCGTATTAAGGCTTGTTCGGCCCCGGCCCGGAAACCTTTATCCACGCTCCCCCGGATGCCGCCGCGTTCGGCGGGGACCATGGCGGACATGAAGGAGATTTGGCTCGAGAAGTACCGCCCGAAATCCCTCGATGAAGTCGCGGGCCAGGAGGAAATCGTCGAGCGTCTGAAGGCGTACGTCAAGAGCGGGAGCCTCCCGCATCTGATGTTCGCGGGCCCACCGGGGACGGGGAAGACGACGTGTGCGATCGCCCTCGCGCGCGAGCTCTTCGGCGAGGACTGGCGCTCGAGCTTCTTCGAGCTCAACGCGAGCGACGAGCGCGGGATCGACGTGGTCCGGAACAAGATCAAGGAATACGCACGGATCTCGCCGATCGGCGGGGGGTTCAACATCCTGTTCCTCGACGAGTGCGACCATATCACGGGGGACGCGCAGGCCGCCCTGCGGCGCACGATGGAGATGTTCACGCGCACGAGCCGGTTCGTCCTGAGCTGCAACTACTCGAGCCGGATCATCGAGCCGATCCAGAGCCGCACCGCCGTCTTCCGCTTCCGGCCCCTCAAGCCGGAGGCAATCCAGAAGTACCTCGAGCGGATCGCGAAGGAAGAGAAGCTCAAGGTCACGCCGGACGCGATGAAGGCGCTCATCTACGTGGCGGGAGGGGACATGCGGAAGGCCGTGAACGCCCTCCAGGTCGCGGCGTCCGTCGCCACGACGATCGACGAGGACGTGCTGTACAAGACCGCGAGCACGGCGCGTCCCGAGGAGGTCAAGAAGCTCATCGACACGGCCCTTTCGGGAGATTTCCTGCGCGCACGCGAGGCGCTTGACAACCTCCTCATCGAGTACGGGTTGGCGGGGGAGGACATCCTCCGCCAGATCCATCGGCAGGTGTTCGAGATCGCGCTGCCCGACGAGTTCAAGGTCAAGCTCGTCGACGCGATCGGCGAGGTCGAGTTCCGCCTCGTCGAGGGGAGCAACGAACGGATCCAGATCGAGAACCTTCTCGCGCAGTTCGTGTTGTACGGGCAAGACCTGAAGAAGAAGGGCTAGGCCGACGGCGCGATCGTTCGAGACTTCGGCGCCCGGGCGAGGACCGCGGACAGAGATGCGAGCGCCGGAACCGGCGCCACCGTGAGAAGCTCGGAAGCCCATGCGGCATAGAGCATGCCGTGCCCTCCGTCGGCGTGTCCGTCGTTCTGTACGGCCAATTGCCCGAGCCTCGTCGCGATTTCCCGAGGCTCTATGGAATCGGCGAGCGCGGTCGCGAGGCCTGCCGCGCGGCGGGCGTCGTTGCCGTGGATCGCCTCTTCGACGTCGAGGGCAGGCCCGCCACGAGGCGCCCCGCCTGCAGGACCGCCAAGACATGCGTCGCGGTCCGAGAGAACCCGAGCACGAACCGGACGGCGAGGCAAAACAGGGTTGGCTCCAACGCGGCCGGGTCCCCGACGAGCCGCTCCATCGCCGTCGTCGCGATCAAATCTGCGTACCCCGCGGGCGTACGTCCGCGTTTCAGGCCCGCAATGAGGTCGGCGACAATCCGCTCCGGCCCCGCCGCGAGCGCAATCGCGTACGTGTTGCGCGCGACCGCATCGATCGGTGCGACATTTCGCGCGGCGAGCTCGACGTCCAAGCGGGAGCGACCGACGTCCCGGAGGGTGGCGCCGTACGCTCCCAGCTCTTGCGTCGCCTCCGCCGCCAATCGGACGGCGGGACGCAGGAGCGGCGCCCCCCGAAGCCACCCGAGGGCGCGTCCGAGGCGCCAACTCCCGACCGCGAACGTGAGCTTGTGCCCTTCCCCCGCCAAGTCTTGGGCGCACACCTCGAAGAGGGCGTCCCCCGCCAATCGTCGTTCGTCCCCTTCCCGCAGCAGACCTGCGAAAATCGAGTCGGCCTCGGCGGCCTCTCTGCCACGGACCGAGGTGTGGAACGACTGGGCGAGATGGAGTTCGTCGCCAGTGATCGAGCGCGCGGTCGCCGAACCTGCGACGTCCCGCCACTCGGAGGCGGCGAGCGCGCACGCCTGGACGATCGGCAGCGCGGGCTGCGGGGCGGACGCCGCCAAGTCGAGCGACGCGCCGAGGGCGAGGAGGGCGTGCGGCGGGGGGAGGGTCGGTGCGAAGCGACGGGCGGACGCGAGTGCCGCGGTGCGCGCAACCTCCTTCCGGTCTGCGCCCCCTTCGAGGATCGCGGCGATCCGGCGGGCGCACGTCGCGGGCTCCCGGGTCGCGAGCGCCTCCTCGACGCCGGGGACCTCGTGAACCTCGACCGCGCGGGGCATGACGCGGCGCGGGAGGCGGGCGAGGAATTAAACGTGCGGGTCGGCGCGAGACCCACGGCGTCTCCTTTATTACCTCGGGACCCCTCGTTCCACGCGTCCGATGCTGCAACAGGAGCCGCTCGATGTCCGCGAGCCGCCCGGACACGCGATGGGAAAGGTCGCAGAGCTGTGGAAGCCGACGGAGTCCGGCCGGATCGTCTGCACCGCCTGCGCCCGATACTGCAAGATCGGCGAGGGCCAGGTGGGTCTGTGCGGGATCCGCGGCGTGCACGACGGGAAGTTGTGGTTGTACACCTACGGCAAGGTGATCACGGGCCACGTCGACCCGATCGAGAAGAAGCCCGTGACGCACTACAGGCCCGGATCGAAGATCTTCAGCATCGCGACGACCGGCTGTAATTGGCTCTGCCACCCTTCGGGAACGCCCATTCTCATGGAGGACGGCGACGTTCGTCCCGTCGAGGAGATTCAAGCGGGCGATGCGTTGTGGTCCTTGGGCTCCAACGGGTGGAGCGTCCCGGACATCGTTACCGCCATCGGAACGAGGCGAGCCTCCATCGTTCGGGCCTCCGTTCGAGGGATACGCGAGCCTCTTCTCGGCACGCCCGAGCATCCCGTCCTCGCAACCCGTGGGTGGCTCACCCTCGCCCAGCTGAGACCGGGGGACTTCGTGCTGGCGACGGACGGAGTCGCCGACGGTCCGAGAGTCCAACGGCCAACGATCCCGGAACACAGCGTCGAGGTCCATCCGGAACAGACTGCGACGTTTTGGCGGCATTACCTCGCGCCCAGCGTCGCCGGCCCGTCGTTCCGATGGTCCGAGATCACGGGAGTCCGGACGGAGGGGACCCTCGATTCGGTCTACAGCTTCGAGTGCGTTCCGTTCCACAACTACGTCGCCAGCGGGGTCGTCGTCCACAACTGCCGGTACTGTTTCCTCCCGGGGACCCGGGTAGCGACGGACCGAGGCTTCGAGCCCATCGAGGAGGTCTATGCGAAGGGGACGCCGACGGACTCCCCGGAGATCCGCAGCATCGTCGACCGAAAGGCGTTGACCCACCAAGGGCGAATGCGACCCATCACGCAAGCCTTCGAGCACCCCTACGCGGGGAAGATCCTCCGCATCGAAGTGAACGGCGGGGCCGAAATTCCATGCACGCCAGACCACAACATCTTCGTCCGCGATGCTGGCGGGGAACTCCGAAAGACCCGCGCGGACGAGGTCCGCGTCAGAGACCTCTTGGTCGTTCCCCTGCCGCAGATTTCCGAAATCCGCGAAGGGCTCGAACGAGAGCTCGAGCGAGTCGCCACGACCATCACCACGGGGACCGGCGCGTTGCTGCTAGCACCCAGGGTCAGGGCGGCGCCCGGAGCGAAGCATGGTTACATCGATGTGCCCGTCACCGGAATTCGCGAGGAGTCCTATGTGGGCCCGGTCTACAACCTCGAGGTCGAGGAGGACCACAGCTATACCGCCAACTGCATCGCGGTTTCGAACTGCCAAAACTTCGACATCTCCCAGCGCCGCAAGATCGAGGGAATCGACGCGCAGCCCGAGGACATCGTCCGGATGACCGTCGAGCAAGGGTGCCAGGGCCTCGCCTACACGTACAACCAGCCGACGATCTTCATCGAGTTCGCGCGGGACATCGGCGTCCTCGCCCGCAAGGCGGGCCTGATGAACATCTTCGTCTCGAACGGCTACGACACCCCCGAGGCGGTCGCGGAGATGAAACCGTTCCTCGACTGCATCACGGTCGACTTCAAAGGTTCCGGGGAAACGGGGTTCGTTCGCAAGTACATCTCGATCCCGAACGCGGACCCGATCTTCTCCACCCTCAAGGACCTCCGAGACCACACGAAGATCCACACGGAGATCACGGACCTCATCGTGCCGGAGGTCGGGGACGACCTGGAGGCCGCGCGCAAGCTGTCGAAATTCGTGTACGACGAGCTCGGGCCCGACACGCCGATCCACTTCCTCCGGTTCCACCCCGACTATAAGATGAACGACCTGCCGTGGACGCCCGTCGAGACGCTCGAGAAGCACTGCGCGGTCGCGAAGGCGGAAGGTCTCAGCTACGTGTACATGGGAAACGTCCCGGGCCATCCGCTCGAGCACACGTACTGCCCTGGGTGCGGCGCGATCGCGATCCGCCGGTACGGGTTCGACATCACGGGGTGGAACCTCACGAAGGACAACCGGTGCAAGGCGTGCGACTACCAGCTCCCGATCCACGGGTCGCTCGAGAAGACGGTGAGCGACGAGCGGTACTACTCCGTCCTCCGGCATCGGTAGCCGCCGTGCCCCATGTTCAGGATTTCCCGAAAAGAAGAGCCATAGCTAACGATTTGGCGATTAACGAAATGAGGAAATGCCCTCCAGGCCGAGCTCGGACGCTCGCCACGCAGATTCTGCTACGCGGAGTGGAAGGAGCGGCCAACCGCCGGATTCGCAAGCCTTTAAGGAGTCGCATCCCTACCGACGCCCCGCGCGGCTATAGTCTAGCCTGGTAGGACACAGCCTTGCCAAGGCTGTAGCGCGGGTCCAAATCCCGCTAGCCGCACTCCTCTCTCTTCCGCCAGCCTCCGCACACGAGAATCGAGGAGGATGCGGCTCGGGCGCGGTGTAGTCAATTCAAACCAAGTCCTTTGACCGGCATCTTCCGTAATCTGATACTTTCCAAAATCTCAGGGGGAACTGAGGTCATCAGGCAAGGAGTCTACAAATCCCGTCAAGTCTCGCGTGGATGCTTCCTCCTTGCCGTCTCATCCGGAAACCGAGGGGACCCCCGTGGCCAGCGCAAGAGAGCGAAAGGAAGTCTACGTGGATTTTGGAGTACGCAAGCCTCACGCGATCCTGTACGGGGAGTCCGAACAAGCCGTCATGAGCGCAGATCTTGCCGGTCTGGGACTCAAGGATTGTACCGTGTTTCTCGAAGAGGGATGTCCAAGGGCGGAACTGATTCGGTTGGTTTCTAACAACCGGGTCTTACTCGTCGACGGCGCCAGGGTCAAGGCCCGGCGTGATGAACTTGGAGTGCCGAAGTCCGACGTCAATGACGTTCGCCTCGTTCGAGAGCTCGCGAGGTCATCTCCCGGGGTCTTTCGGGAAGTGACTGTTCGAGAAAAGGCGGAGCTCGCGAACCGGATGGCGTATGACTACTACTGCAAACTCACGACGCTCATCGCGTCCCTCAAGAACCGCCAGGTCGCTTTCCTGAAAGAATTCGGACGCGAGCTGCCGGAACTCACTGCCATCCTGCGCGCGTTGGAAACCGAGAAGAAGAAGGCGACGAAATGCTTCGATGTCTACCGACAAGCCGCGAAAGGGTTGGGAATTCGGGGAGTCGGTCCAAGGCTCCTCGGCGGCATCCTGCTCATCGCCAGACCGGCGCGGTTTCATTCGATGTCGGCCTATCTGGCGTACTGTGGACTCAAGGAGGTCTCGATTCGGTCCGGGAAGTACAGCCGCTCAATCCGGACTCTCTATCATCAGCTCAGCACTTCTGTAATCATGCAGGGGGGACGCAGAATTCTATCGGCTCTACGCTCAAATCAAGGTCGACTTGAGGTCGAGATTCCCGGAAGATCGTCCCAGCAGGCTTGAAGGGAGGGCGCGCAACCGGCTCTCGACCTTTCTAGCCAAACGGATCTACCTTTCGTTTCGTGAGAGTTGATCCATCCGTTTCGAGCTCAGATCCCGAGGCGGATTGGCAGAGCTCGAGGAAGGACCGAACCCGTAAATACGCTCCGGGGCATCGCCGCCAGGTGAAACTCGAGGAGATCGGGGAACGCGCAATCATTGACCTCCTCCGACGGATGTTCGACCGCGGCCAGCCCCACGGGATCGGGGACGACTGCGCCCTCGTCGAGTGGGGCGACCAGTACCTCCTCATCACCACGGATGTCGTCACGCAGCGCGCGCACCTCCCTCCGACCGCGACGCCGTACCAGGTCGGTTGGTTCCTCGTGTCGATCAATCTGAGCGATGTGGCGGCGATGGGCGGCTACCCGCTCGGGTTCGTAGCGGCCCTCGCGCTGCCCCGGACCCTGGATCTCGCGTACGTCCGTGAGCTCGCCCGCGGGATGGACGACTGCGCGAAGGAGTTCGCGATCGCGATCCTCGGCGGGGACACAAAAGAGTCCGGCGAAATCGCGTTGGCGGGGACGGCGTTCGGGCGCGTCCGCAAGGACCGGGTGCTCCTTCGTTCCGGAGCGCGCCCGGGGGATCTGCTCGCGATCACGGGGGACCTCGGTCGCGGCGGGTGGGGCGCGCGCGAACTCCGCGCCGGTTCGCACGTGGACCGCGCGACAGAACTCCTGATGCGACCCCACGCACGGGTCGAGGAGGGCAAACTGTTCGCGGACAGCGGCGCGGTCACGAGCTGCATGGACATTTCCGACGGGCTCGGCACGACGCTGGGCCAGATGAGCCAGGCGTCCCGCGTGGGGTTCGAGGTCGACTGGGCGAAGGTGCCCGTCTACACGGAGGTGCGCGCGTTGCCGACGACCGACGCGCAGTCCCTCGCGTTGTACTGGGGCGGCGACTACGAGCTCGCGGCGACGGTGAGGCCCGAACAGGCGGACGCGCTCCTGCGGACGTTTCAGGAAAAGCACCATCCCCTCGCCCTGTGCGGACGCGTGATCTCCGCCCCGCCAAACGCGTTGATCGTGGACGGCAGGCAGGAGACGTTCGAGCCCCGGGGATGGGAGCACTTCCGCAGCGAGCCCCTCAAACCTTGAGCTCGCCCGCTTCCATGATCGCCTTCCCGTCGACCTCGACGGTCGCCCGCGTGAGGATCGCGTCGACGCGGACACCGCACCGCACGTTCCCGCCATACGCGGCATTGTCCCCGAAGACGATGTGGGCAGCACCGAGGACCTTCTCGTCCTCAAGGACGTTGCCCGTGATCCGCGCGCGAGGGTTGAGACCGAGGCCGAACTTCCCGAAGTTGCGACCGTCCTTGCCGCCCCGGTTCATCTCGTGGACGGCGGCGGGGGCGGTCACGACCTTCGAGGCGTATCCCTCCTTCACGACGACGCTTACGGGCTCCGAGAGCGGGATGTGGAAGGTCGCGTCGATCACGAGCCGGCCGTCCGCAGTTCCTTCGACGGGCGCGACGAAGATCTCGCCGGCGGGAAGTGTGGTCGTCTCGCCCCGGCGGTGACAGACCCCCGTGTCGCCCGTGACCCAGTCGCGGCGGGTGACGTCGAACGCGACATCCGTCCCGGACGCGGTCGAGAGCCGGACGGATTTCGCCCCGCGGAGCCGCCGCTCGAGCCTGCGCGTCGTCTTCTGAATCTCGAGGTAGTCGGCGGTCAATGCGCCCGCCGCAAGCATGTCCTCGGTGACGCCGGGGAGGGACGCGATGCGCGTGCCCGCGCGGTTCGCGAGGCGGCGGGCGGCGGTGTGCGTCATGCTCTGGCTCGTCGCGAGGACGGCGACATCGCAGTCCGCGAGCATCCGCGCGAGGGGTTCCGGCGGCTCCTCGCCCGCCTCCTTCGGAGACGGGATGAGGACGAGAATCGGTTGCGCGCCCGAAGCGAGGGCGGCGTCGAACAGCGCCTGCGCAATCACCCGGGTCCCGGGGTCCGCGACGACGACGACCTTCTCGCCCTCCTTGACCGCGAGGCACGCGTCAATCACGCGGCGCGCACCCTCGTCAAGGCCCATGGAAGCGGTGTGCGAATCGCGCGCTCCGTTAAAGCTTGTGCGCCGCGCCGGGAACGTTAAATAGCGTTCCCCGGATGGGCGCGGCCGTGCCCGCCGCCGTCGAAGAACTCCGACGCCTTTTGGCAGAGTTCAACGGCCGCCACGGGGCGGACCTGTCGATGGTCGTTTCTCGCACGGGGGTCCCGATCGCGCACGAGGGCCCGCCGGAGATGAACGCGGAGACGTTCGCGAGCCTGGCCGCCACGCTGATGAATGCGGCAGAGGTATTGTACACCGGGTTGGGGCGAGCGGCCCCCCGGAGGATCGTCGTCGAGTCCGGGAACGGGATCCTCGTCGCGATCGGACTCGGGACGAAGGCGATGCTCGTCGCGCTCGGGCCGAATCGCGAGGAACTCGTGCGCGGGGTCGAGGACATGACCGCCGGCGTTACATCCGTGTTGGCGGCGAAGGCGTAGGCTACCCGCGAGCGCTCGCGCCAAACCTCTCGAGCCACGCGACCAGACGGTCGCGACGGACCTCGTACCACGGTATGCCGGCGAATCGTTGGAATCCGTAGCCCCAGACAATACCGAGGATGGCACCGCCAACGACGTCAGACGGCCAGTGAACGCCGACATAGACCCGCGAGACCGCCATGAGGGTCGCGTACGCGAAGAGGGGCACGCCCCACCGCCATCTCCGCGTGCGCGCGGTCAGGAGGATCGCGGCCGCGAACGCGCGCGTCGTGTGGCCGCTTGGGAACGAATAGTCCGCGACATCGTCGAGCGGAACCGCCAAGACTCGAGCACCGATTGAGGGGACCGTGAATGGGCGCGGCACCTGGAACGCGTTCTTCAGGAGTAACACAAGGAGGGCGTCAAGGAGGAGCAGCACGACGAGGTCCATTGCCTCTCGTCGGCGGTTCCCGAACCAGAGGGGGAACGCCCAGAGGATCGCGATGTACAGTAGACCGACGACCCCGAGGCCGACCATGAGCGGGTCGAGCGCTGGGTTCCCCGCTCCGTTCAGGGCGTGGAACAGGTCCTCGTTGAGACCCACTGCGCGGCGAAGCGGGAGCCGGGGCTAAGTATTTTTCCGCGGCTGCGCTCCCGCGCCGATGGTGGACCTCGCAGCGGTGTTCGCGCGACTTGAGGGGGCGTACGGTCCGCAACATTGGTGGCCTGCGGAGACACGATTCGAAGTGATCGTCGGAGCCCTCTTGATGGCGCAGACCTCGTGGTCGAAGGTGACCGAGGCGATCGCGAACCTCAAGCGAGCAGGAGTACTGACCCCGCAAACTTTGGCGGCGATGCCGATTCCCCGCCTCCGCGCGATGATCCGGCCGGCGGGGCTGTACCGGACGAAACCGCGAAGGCTGAGGGGGTTCTGTCAGCACCTCGTGCAGGTCGCGGACGGGGACCTCGACCGCTTCTTCGCCCGCGATTTCGGGGCGTTGCGCCGGGAGCTCCTTTCTCTCGACGGCGTGGGCCCGGAGACCGCGGATTCCATCCTCCTATACGCCGGCCGATTCCCGACGTTCGTGGTCGACGCGTACACCGTCCGATTCGGACGACGGATGGGCTGGTTCCCCTACGACCGCTACGATTCCATCAAAGCGTTCTTCGAAACCCGCCTGCGTCCGGACCGAGACCGGTACGGAGAGTTCCACGCCCTGATCGTTGCCCATGGAAAGCGGACCTGTCGGCCGCGGCCCTTGTGTGCGAGATGCCCCGTGAACGCCGCATGCGCATTTTACGCGGGGAACGAGGACAAGCGATCGGGTCGGGGAAAAATTGGGGATCAGGCAAAGCGAAGGCACCGGTTTTATATCGAATGAAAACTCCCCACCAAACTTCCCATCTCCATGGGCGGCGTTGGGGGATGCGTGGAAGACACGAAGCCCCCGACGATCGGGGAACGGATCGCCGTGCACCTCGCGCAGTACGTGCGCCATCGGGAGGACTTCGTGTGCCCGCCCGGCATGGCGCAGTCGGGGATCGCGGAATCCCTGGGGATCACGCGGGCCCACACCGCCATTGAGCTCAAGAGGGCGATCGAGTCGGGGCGCGTCGTGGTCCGGGTCGCGCACGTGGCGGGGGAGCCATCGCGTCGGAAGGTGTATCACCTCACCCCCAAGGGAGAATGGATCGCCCGAACCGTTCGCGATCGCGCACTCCGCCGGACTCTGGAGCTCGTGTCGCCGAGCGGCCGACCGGAAGTCGTCCCGGGGGTTCGGGCGTTCGAGGTCCTCCGCGCGCACGGTGTCGGCGAAGGCCGCGCCGTCCTTCTCATGCTGACCCGCACGCGGATTGACCTCCGGAATCCGAGCTTGCGACACCCCGCCAAGGCTGCCCCGCGGCGGATGAGCGAGGAGGAGCGGGCGCGCGTGTGGTTCGATCGGACGTTCTGGCAGCCGATTGCTTGGCAGTTCGAGGTCGTACAGGGCCCGCCCCGCGCGCCCCCCGTTCCGGCCGCTGCATGACGCTTTCCTCCATAGGATTCAAAGCCCGACCCAATCTCTTTATATAACGTGACGAATGTCGCCACGGCCGTGAGCCATCACGGCTCAGAAGGGATGATTTAGACATGTCTTCGTCCAGACACACATCGAGCGTGCGCGCGCTGGCGTTCGTTTTCGCCGCGTTGACCGTCGTCGGGGGCCTCCTCACCGCGTTGCCGCGGGCGAGCGCCTTCCCGCCGAATCTGAACGTGATCCGGGGCCAGTACACAAGCGTGTACACATACGTGCCGACAGAAGTGATCACCTTCACAGTTTCGAGCAACACCGCCGGCGAGGTGTATGACGCCGCGGTGTACATCCAGAGCACTCGACAGGTCCTCCAGGGATACAACAACATCACGATTCCGGCGGGCCTGTCGCTCACGTTCACATACACGGTCCCCGCGGCGTTGCCGGACAGCAACGACTACGCTGTCGGCGTCCGCGACCAGAACTGGATTGAGTCGGGCTTGGTCGCGTTCCCGTTCCGGATTCAGCCGTTCGCCGTGCAAGCGTACAACGTTCGCATCGAAGTGAACCGCCCCGCGTTCATCGGCGGCGACAACGTGATCGTGACGTGGTCCGCGAACAGCATCAAGGACGGTTCGCTCCCGCCCGCGGGATACGGGCAGGTGTGGGTCCACGACTCGAACTTCCCGTCCGCGCCCCTGATGACCCAGTACCCGTACACGTCCCCCAACCCCTCGGGCTCGTTCAGCTTCAACCTCACGACGACGGTGAACCCCGCGTATAACGGGATCGTCGAGATGTGGTTCAACGACACGGCCTCCAACCCGGCGCGGCACCAGTACGCCCGCACGGGGTTCGGGATCGACAGCCTCAGCGTGCTCGTCGACGTGACCCCGAGCACGTACGCGCCCGGCGGCATCGTGTACTCCACGATCACGACTGTTGTCACCCCGAACCAAGCGACCCCGAGCCCGGCGGACCCCGCGGAGCCCGGGATGCGCGTCAAGGTCGCCGTCTGGCAAATCACGGGCGGCCCCGTCGAGCTGACCCAGTATGGCGCGTCGGGCCTCATCACGGACCAGCACGGGAAGCTCCAGTACGTGTTCAAGCTCGACGCGAACGCGGTCGTCGGCACCTACGAGGTCCGCGCGAACGCCTCGGACCCGAACCTCGTGTGGAACTGGGAGAACCGCGACACGTTCTCGGTGAGCACGACCGTCGGCATCACCCAGGTCCTCCAGTTCAACAAGAACGAGTTCCAGGCGGGCGACACCGCCACGGTCACGTCGATCGTGTCGGGCCCGAACACGTCGAGCCTCACGTACATCTTCGAGGTCCGCGACTCGACCTCGAGCGGGTGCAACATCTTCGCCCCGCTCCTCGCGAAGTCGACGCAGACCACGAACCAGTACAGCTACGCGATCCCCGCGGACTTTGCGGGCTCGATCTGCTTCATCGTCACCGCGGACAACGGCCAGGGCAGCCGGGTCACGAGCCCGCCCCGAGCGTTCAACGTCGTCTTCGGCTGGCTCCTCGTGAACGCGGACCGGCGGGAGTACAACCCGTCCGACTCCGTGACGATCAGCTGGAGCCTCGTGAGCAACCGGATCCAGTCGCCCTCGTACTTCTACGAGGTGCGCGACCAGTACAACGCCCTCGTGACGTCCGGAACGACGAACGCCGCGACGAGCTTCCAGTTCCCCGTGCCGAACCCGGCGAGCGCGCAGTACACGTTCACGGTCACAGCGACATCCCTCGGGCGAACCGTGTCCGGAGCGATCACCCTCTCGCAGGTCGCGGGCTTCTTCATCAACCTCGACTTCGACCGGGCGTCGTACGCGCCGGGCGACACGATGCGGATCCACTACACGATCACGGCCCGCTCGACGAACGCCCCGAGCCCCGCCACGTTCCGGTTCACGTACGGGCTGTTGAACGGCCCGGCGCGGATCTCATCCGCGGCGAACGTCCCGTGCGGATGCGGCGACCTCACGTATACGGTGCCGCAGGGGATCAACGAGGGCGACCAGATCTTCCAGGTCACGGAATCGAACTCGCCGGCCGGGGCGCAGGAGGTCGTGACGATCCGAGGCACGAGCCCACTGTGGTTCGTGACGGTCGGGGACATCCCGATCATCGTGCTCCTGATGCTGATCTGGCTGATCCTCATGACCCTCATGATGTGGCGCAAGGGCGTCCTCGGCGGCATGGGCTCGAAGGCGCCGATGCAGGCGCCCGCGGGGCCGTCGAAGCCGGAGCCGGTGCACGCGCCGGCGACCTCGCCGATGACGGTCACGTGCCGGAGCTGCGGCTCGCCGATCGAGATCACGACGAGCAAGCGGCCGATCGAGGTCATGTGCCCGAAGTGCGGGAACACCGAAGTCGTATCGTAGGCCCTTCGGGGCCTACCCCTTCCCTTTTCATTTCCTGAGCGCGCGGACGAAGTCCCGGACCCGCGCCATCCCCTTCCGGATGTCCTCGCGGGAGCACGCGTACGAGAACCGCAAATGGTGTTCCCCCGCCTCCCCGAACGCGGCCCCGGGCGTCACCGCGACCTTCGCCTCGGTCAGAAGCCGCTCCGCGAGCTCGTCGCTCCGGAGGTCGAGGTCGTAACGGGGGAAGAAGTAGAAGGCGCCGGCGGGGCGCAGGACATGGAATCCCGGGACGGATGCGAACTCCGCCGCCATCAGGTCCCGCCGCGCCCGGAACTCGTCGACCATCCCGCGGACGACGCTCGCCGGGCCTTCGAGGGCTGCGACCCCCGCCATCTGGATGAACCCGGGGGTGCACGTGATCGTGTGCTCCTGCACCTTCACGAGCTGCTTCGCGAGGGACGCCTCCGCCGCCAACCAGCCGAGCCGCCATCCCGTCATGCTGTACGTCTTGGAGAAACCGTGGACGGTGACGGTGCGATCGAACATCCCGCCGAACGAGGCGGGGCTCAGGTGCGTGCCCTCGTACAGGATCTTCTCGTAGATCTCGTCGCTGATGAGGAAGAGGTCGCGGTCCGCGACGACGTCGCAGATCCCGCGCATCGTCTCCTTCGAGAACACGGAGCCGGCCGGGTTGCTCGGGCTGTTGATCACGAGCGCCTTCGTTCGCGGCGTGATCGCGGCCTCGAGCGCATTGGCGGTGAGCTCGAAGCCGGTCGTCTCGTCCGCGGTCACAGGGACGGGCTTCGCCCCCGCCAAGTGGGCCATCGGCGCGTAGGAGACCCAGCCCGGGTCCGGAAAGAGGACCTCCTCGCCGGGGTCGACGAGGCCCATGATTGCGAGGAAGATCGCATGCTTCGTCGGCGCGACGATGATCCCGCCGGGCTCGCACGGGACACCGTTCTCCCGCTTCATCTTGTCCGCGATCGCTTCGCGCAGTTCCGGGATCCCCGCGGGGGCGACGTACTTCGTCATCCCCGCGTCGAGCGCCTTCTTCGCGGCCGCGACGATGTGCGGAGGCGTCGGGAAATCGGGCTCGCCGACGGAGAAGGAGATGACGTCTTCCCCCCGTCTTTTCATCTCGTTCACGAGGGCCCCGAGGCGGACCGTGGGGGACGGGCCGATCGGCTTGAGGCGGGCAGCGACGGGGCGCATCGGAGGCGCGGAACGCGGGGCCGTACAAAGCCTTAACGCGCTCACGAGACCGGGAGGGGCGCGCCGTCGAGTCGGACATCGATCTGCGGGGACGAGGCCCCTCGGAAGGTGAGGGACACCGTGTGTGTCGTCCCACCGTCGAGCGGAACATGGACCTCCTTGGAGAGGCCCCACACGCGCGTCGACGTGAACGGCACCGCGTCGACGAGGACTTGCGCTTTCCCCGTCATCGTCGAGTACGACGCACGCACGGTGTGCGGGCGGGGACCCGCCACGCGGACTTCGACCGCGACTTTCGCCATCCCACGCTCCACGACGTGGACGGAAGACCCGTTCGTCGAGACCGACCCGGGAACGCCACCCGGAGCGCCGAACGGGGCGGCAAACGGATACGGGGGCCTCGGCTGGGCCGACGGCCGTTGCCGCCAGAGATAACGCGCGGACGCAAAGACCCCGAACATCGCGAAGACGTAGTCGAGGAGGACCTTCGGCGCGAGGGAGACAATCCTCGGGTAGGCTGCGATCACGTCCAAGGGCGTGGCCCCGTACGGCGCCGCGTACACGGAGAGGGCTGTGAGTTGGCCGAGGAAGATCGACAGGAGCGTGAAGATCGCCCCCAGGGCGATGATGCCAGCGGACACGACGCGCGCGCCTTTGTGCACCGCCCATCCGATGAACAGGCCGATGATGATCGCCACGAGTCCGAAGATGTAACCGGTCGCGAGGATGATCGCGCCCCACACGAGGCCGCCGACAAGGGCCGCGCCGAACCCGAACCCAATCGCGGGAGCCCACCGGACTCCTCGGGTGGCTTCGAGCGGTACACCGCCGGAAGCCGTTTCATAGCCCGTCGGTCCCGAAGTCGATGTGAACGTGCCCGTCGTCGTTGGCGGTCCTGCGGTCGTCATCTCCCCCACGCCCCTCCGGCCGGGGGAATGCAGACCACGGACGATAAGAATTGCGGCCCGACGGAGCCGGCCCGATTCACCGGTGCGCGAAATAGGCCGTTGTCATCTGCCCGTCCCGCGCGTCAAGGCGCACGAACCCGAACCGTTCGAACTGCACGACGTCGTGGATCGCGGCGGCGGAAAGGTTCGATTCGGCGAGCCCCTCCACGAGGGTCCCATCCGGCATCAAGACACGGGTCGGGCTGCCGCCGCTGACCCATTGAATCTTCGGGACCTCCTTGACCTCCCGTCCGGTGAAACGCGCGCGCTCGTCGAGCACGACGTTACAGAAGTCCTTCAAGCGGACCTCTTCGCGGCGGAACGCGAGGTAGTCCGTTCGGGGCACCTGGATCGTGGACGAGACCTCAAACCTCCGGTGGCCGCGGTCGGGAAAATCCGGGTGCACCGGGGCCTCGACGTCCCAGATTGGCGGCAGTCCCTCAACCTCAATCGTCACGGGGTCGGGGACGAAGAAGAACCGGTTCGCGCTGGCGTCAATCACCTTCCGATTCTCTGCGTACAGGTTGTCCGCGCTCACCTCGACGTCTGTGAGGGACATTCCAAACGAGAGGACGAACGTCCGCAACGCTTGCGGCGAAATCCCACGCCGCTGCAGGGACTGGATCGACCACGTCCGGGGATCATCGACCCCCGCCAAGCGACCCTCTCGGATGTCGCGGGCGAGCTTCGACTTGCTCAGGTCGATCTCCTTGAAGAACAGGAATCCGTAGTGGATGAACTCCGGGCGGCGCTGGACGTCGAGGTAGTCCCAGATCGCCTTCTCCATCTCGTCCTCCATGACGAGGTCCTTCCCGCGGAGCACGTGCGTGACGCCGAGGAGGTGGTCGTCGACGGCCCAGGAGAACTCGAGGAGCGGCCACACCTTGTACCGCGTCCCCACGCGCGGGTGCTCCCGCTCGCTGATCCGGAAGAGCACGCGGTCCCGGAACGCGGGGTTCGGGTGCTTCATGTCCGTCTTGATCCGCCAACATCCGCCGCCAAAACTCGAGGTTCTCATCCGGTGTCCGGCCTCGGTGGGCGCACCCGACGCCCTTCTCCCGATTCGCGCGGAGCTCGGCGGGGGAGCACTCGCACACGTAGGCGCCGCCACGCGCAAGGAGCAGGTCGCCCGTCTGATAGAACGCGGGCATCCGGTCGCTCTTGTAAATCGTCTCCTGAACCTGGACGCCGAGCCACGCCATCCCCTCCGCGATCAAGTCGTACGCCTCGCGCATGAGGGGCTTCTGCTCGCTCCCGATCGTGTCGTCGAACGCGAGGATGAACTTCCCACCGTACCGCCGCACGTACGCGTCGTTCAGGAAGATCGCGCGCGCATGGCCGATGTGGAGCGGGCCTGACGGGAAGGGCGCGAACCGCATGACGACGGGGCCGTGGACGTTCGGCAGGTCCGGGAGTTCATGCGCCTTCTCCTTCTTCTTCTCGAGGAGTTCGGGCGCGATGCGCTCGAGTTCCGCGCGCTGGTCCTCGTACGAGAGCCGGTTCACGGCGGCGATCGCGTCCTCGACGACGGGCGAGATCTCCGGCACCCGGGAGCGAAGGGACGCGTCCTCCGCGAGCAGGCGCCCGAGCACCGCTTTCGCGCTCGCCTTCCCGTCGTGCTGGACGGCGTTCAGGAGCGCATACTTCCGCGCGAGGTCGCGGACCACGGGCGCCCAACCGAAGGTTCGTATATAATCGTATGGAGAAAACGAGGCTAGCCGACAATCGTGATCCTGGAAATCGTCACCGTCGACGTTGGCGGCCCGTCGTACTGATAGTTCCCGGCCGGATAGAGGTTCCCGATCGCGTCCACAACAGACTGCCCCGCGGTTACCCGACCGAATACGACGTACGGCTGCTCGCCGGGTGGGGCATCCAAGTATGCGTTGTCCTTCAGATTGATGAAGAACTCGCATGTCGCGCTGTTGATGTCTCCCGCCACGCGAGCCATCGCGACCGTGTAATGGACGTTCTTGAGACCCGTGAGCTCCCAAGCAATCTTGGAGGAGTCCGCGCCCTTCCCTCCTTGGATCACGAAGTTGTACGCGACGCGCTGGAACCCGTTGCCGTCGTACTTCCCGGCGTTCACGAGCGAGATGAAGTGGCCCGTGGTCTTCGGTGCCCGAATCAGGTCGAGCGTGATCTTGATCTCCCCGAAGTTCGTCTCCATCACCGCGAGCGCCGTGCCGCTGCCCCCTGGCGTACCGCCGGCCGGCAATCGCGTCGCGACATAATAACCGCCGCTCACCACGACGACCGCCGCGACGAGGACGGCGATGACCTTCCACGGGAAAACAACGGTCGAGACCTTGGTGGCGACAGCGGGCGCGGCCCCTTTGGCGGGCTTCGGGCCGACCGCGTGGACGGTGCTAATGTGGCGGCGGAGCTTGTCCTTCCGGACCTTCGCTCCACACTTGGGGCATTCCGCGAGCGTGGCCTGGGGCACGTGGAAACGATACCGACCATGGGGGAAAAGCTTTCTGGCGCGGACGCCGACCGTGGCGCGGCAACGCCTTATACGGAATTTCCCATCCGCGCGCGGGCGTGCCCCATGGCGGTCCGAGAATGGCTCGAGCGGTTCCGGGACGAGGTCGTCACGATCGACGGTCGCGTGAGCCGCGAGCTCGGGGTCACGCGCCCCCTCCTGGAGCATCCCCGCCAACCCGTGCACTTCCGCGACGTCGACGGATACGAGGCGGTCGGCGGGCTCTGGTCGACCCGAGACCGCATCGCCCGCGCGATGAACCTTCCCCGCGAGCGGCTGATCGATGAGATTGGCGGGGCGCAGCGGACGCCCGAGGACTTCCGGATCGTCGACCGCGCGGACTTCTTCGCGAACGAGAGCACGGACTTCGACTTGCGCGACTCGCCCGTACCCAAGCTGTACCCGAAGGACGCGGGCCGGTACATCACCGCCGGCGTGTGGGTCGCGGAGTGGGAGGGCAAGCGGAACCTGAGCTTCCACCGCATCCTCCTCCTCGACGCGACGCGCGGGGCCGCCCGGATCGTCCCCCGCCATCTCTTGAGCATGCACCGCCAAGCGCAGGCCGCGGGGCAGGAGCTGAAGGTCGCGGTCTGCGTCGGGCTCGATCCCTGGCTCCTCATTGGCGGCGGGACGAGCGTGGAGTATGGGGTCGATGAGACGCGGATCGCGTCCGCACTCAAGCGCCGGACCCTGGGTGCTCCCGTCGATTGCGTCCGCCTGAAGAGCGGGCTCGCGGTCCCCGCCGACGCGGAGTACGTGCTCGAGGGCCGTCTCACGGGAGAGACGCACGCGGAGGGGCCCTTCGTGGATGCCGTCCTCACGTACGACCGGGTGCGACAGGAACCCGTCGTCGAGTTCGAGCGCGTGTACCACCGCCAAAGCCCGATCTTCCACATCATCGTCGGCGGGAGCGACGAGCACTTCAACTTCATGGGGATGCCGCGGGAGCCAATCATCCGCGATGGGGTTGCGAAGGTGGTGCCTCGCGTCGCGGGCGTGCGCCTCACGGAGGGCGGGTGCGCGTGGCTCCACGCGGTCGTCGCGATCGAGAAGCACACGGAAGGGGACGGGAAGAACGCGATCATGGCGGCGTTCGCCGCGCACACGAGCCTGAAGCAGGTCACGGTCGTGGACGCGGATGTGAACCTGTGGGACGACCGCGAGGTCGAGTGGGCGGTCGCGACGCGCTTCCAGGCGGACCGCGGCCTCGTCGTCCTCCACGGCGTCCGGGGCTCGTCAATCGACCCGAGCGCGGGCGAGACGACGTCGAAGATGGGGATCGACGCGACGCGGCCGATCAACGCGAAGCCGGAAATGTTCCTGAAGGCGACGCCGTAGGTTCGAGCGTCGCACCAATCATCCTAAGTATCGTCTCGCGTGGACATTCTCACCGCGATGGCGTTCCGGCCCCCGCCCTCTCCCGCGTATTATCACTCCTCTCCACGCACGGATGAACCTTTAAGTAAGACAGCGGCTCATTCGCAACTCCGAGAATTCATGCGTCGGTTTGTTTCGATTCTCCTCGCCGCCACCCTTTTGGCGGGGGCGTTCGGCGGTCTCTTGGCGGCCGCGCCACGGGTCGCGACCTCCGAGCCCGCGACTGAGCCTCCGTCCACCGCCGCCTACGGCCCCCACTGGATGCTCCCGAATCCGGACCTGTACCCGACGATACCGTTCACGCAATCCGCCAGCTGGACCGGGACGCCGCCGTCCGGGACTCGCGCCGGAGGGCCGAACACGCGCGGGATCCAGCCCGTGCTTGTCCTCCTCGTGTACTTCACGGACGTCCCGCCGCAGGCCGGCTCCGAAGCGGCGATCCGGACCCTCGTCGCGGACGCGACCCCCGGCGCCCACAGCCTCGCGAACTATTACCGGGAGGTGAGCTACGGGCTTTTCGGCATCAACGCGACCGTTTCCACGTGGTATTCCTCGGGACATTCTCTCTCCTATTACGGCGCAGACAGCTCGTCGACCTCGTACGATGACCTGAACGGGCCGATCTACCGACTCGTGATCGACGCGGTCCGTGCGGCGGCCGCAGACGGGAGCCGCCCTTGGCGGTTCTCCGACTTCGACAAGAACAATGACAACGTCGTCGACCACATCATCGTCGTCCACGCAGGTGGCGCCCAGGAGGCGACGGGCCGGTCGAACGACATCTGGTCCCACCGGTGGTCTGTGATCGACGCGGACGCCGCCACGCCCGGCGACCAGGCGTTGACGGCGGACGGGAAGCAAGTCTACGGGTACAGCATGGACGGGGAGGCGTCTCCCGTCGGCGTGTTCGCGCATGAATTGGGCCATGACCTCGGTCTGCCGGACCTCTACGACACGGACGGGAGCAGCGACGGCATCGGCGTATGGGACGTGATGAGCACGGGCTCGTGGAACGGCTCGCCCCGGGGCACGTCGCCCGCGGAGTTCAGCGCGTGGTCGAAGATCAAGCTCGGGTGGATCGCGCCGGTCGTCGTCACCTCTGCGCTCCTCGGGCAGGCAATCGGGCAGGTCGAGACGAACGCGACCGCGTTCAAGCTGCCGATCCGCTCCGCTGCCGCCGGCGACGAGTACTTCCTCGTTGAGAACCGCGAACGGACGGGCTTCGACGCATCGCTCCCCGGGGGCGGGCTCCTGATCTGGCACGTCGACGACTCGCTGTCGGGGAACCAGAACGACGCGCACCGGCTCATCGACCTCGAGGAGGCGGACGGGCACAGCAAGCCGACCCAGTCCACGGACCCGTGGTCGAACAGCGTCGACGGGTGGGGCCCTGACACGACCCCGAACTCGAACTCCTACCTGAACCAGCGCACCGGGTGGAAGGTCCGGAACATCGGGGCAATCGGGCCCACGATGACCGCGGACATCTCCCGCGAGGTCGACGACGATCTCGTTGTCATCTCAATCCAACGCCCGTGCTGCGTCCCGGTCGGGAGCCGCACGACGATCGGAGTGACGGTCGGGAACCGAGGCGCGCGCGCGCAGCAGAACATCGTCGTGAACCTCACGGTTTACCGTGGCTCCGTCACCCCCGCCAACGCGGTGTGCTGCGGGAACCAGACGATCTCCTCGCTCGTACAGGGCCAGGCGCAGAACCTCTCATGGGACGTGACCGCGGGCGGGCCGGGGAAGTACATCCTCGACGCGTTCGTCCCCCTCGCGCTCGACGAGATTCCGGAGAACAACCACATGTTCTCCCACTTCACCGCGGGCACGTACTACTTCCTCGACGACGTCGAGGCGGGGAACCGCGGGTGGACGAAGAACGGCGGGGCGAACGACCCCGCGCGCTGGGAAATCAAACAGGACGGGAACGAGAGCGAAAGCCACAGCCCGACCCACGCGTGGCGGTTCGGCCCGGAGGTCGGGCTTTGCCTGCCCCTGTGCCCGGACTTCCACACGCTCACCTCGACGGCCGTGAACGTGCCCGGCGGCCTCACATACGCGTACCTCTGGCAGCGATTCGACCTCCGCGGGCGCGGGATCGACAATAACACGAACGCCGTGGAGTCCGACACCGCGTATGTGAACGTCTCGATCAACGGGGGCCCGTGGCGGTCCCTCGACAACTACTCCAGCTACCAGCCGGACTGGCACGCGGCGTTCTGGAATCTGACATCCCTGATCTCCGGCCCGTCGACCGTCGTGCTCCAGCTCAGCGCGTCCTCGAGGGTCGTCCTCGGCCTTGGCGGCTGGTGGGTCGACGACATCGCAATCTCGGACACGCCCCTCACAGGCGGGCTCGTGGCGCGCGCGGTGACGCCGACGGAGACCGTCGAGCCGGGCGGGGTCGCGATCTTCCGGTTCAAGGTCGCGAACGTCGGCGACTTTGACGACACGGTCGGCTTCGCCCTCCAGCCGCCGACGGGCTGGATCGCCGCGATCGGGCAGAACCAGACGCGGATGTCCCCCTACGACCAATTCCTCGCGACCTTGCGGCCGGACGCGGACGCCACGCTCCTCCTCGGGTTCCAGGTCGCCGTGGACGCGGCGCGCGGCACCCGCTACACGATCCCCGTGACCGTGACGAGCCGGACGAACACGTCGATCGCCACCACGTTCGACGCGATCGTGATCATCAACGACCCGTTCGGGCTCGCGGGGCTCGAGCGGTACGTGTTCCTCTTCCTGATCGTCTTCGCAGTGATCATCGTCGTCGCGGTCGTAATCGACGCGGTGAAGAAGCAGCGGGGCACGTACCGCCGATGGTAGCGGTCCCGCCACCTTCGGCTTGGCGGGCCTCGCCCTTATATTCAGCGCGCGTGGTCCCAACCTCGTGTACGTGGAGCACCCGCTCCTCCGTCGCCAAGCGATCGAGGAACGGGCGTATCAGGTGAACATCGCCGCGACCTGCCTCGAACGGTCCACGCTTGTGGTCCTCCCGACGGGGATGGGGAAGACCGTCATCGCCGCCCTCGTCGTGGCTGAGACGCTGAAGCGGAAGGGCGGAAGGGTGCTATTCCTCGCGCCGACGAAACCACTCGTCGAGCAACACGCCGCCTACTTGCGGGACGTGCTCCTGGCGGGGGAGGTCGCGTCGTTCACGGGCGAAAAGCCCCCCGAGGACCGCGAGTACGAATGGCGGACGTCGAAGGTCGTCTGCTCCACGCCGCAGGTGATTGAGAACGATCTGCGGTACGAACGGATTTCGCTCGAGGACGTTCCCCTCATCGTGTTCGACGAGGCGCACCGGGCGGTCGGTGACTACGCGTACGTCGATGTCGCGCGCGCGTTCCGGGAGCGCGGGGACGGCCTCGCCCTCGGCATCACGGCGAGCCCCGGGTCGCAAGTCGAGAAAATCCTCGAAGTGTGTGGCAATCTCGGGATCACGGGCGTGGAGATCCGCACCGAGTACGATCCGGACGTTACCCCGTACGTTCACGGGACGGAGGTCGAGCGGATTCCGGTCGAGGTGACTGAGGAGACGACACGGATGCGCGACCTCTTCCGCGCGGCGCTCGACGAGCAAATTGCCTCCTTGCGAAACCTCGGCTACCTGCAGGATGCCCCCCGACCGTCCACGAAAGACATTTTGGCGGCGGGCCGCCAGATCCGCGCGGAGCTCGACTCCGGGCGCAAGTCGGGTCCGACGTTCCGCGCCGCCACCGTCCAGGCACTCGCGATGAAGATCAATCATGCGATCGAGCTCGTCGAGACGCAGGGCCTCGAGACGCTCAAGAACTACGTGGGTCGCATGAAGGGCGAAGGCGGCTCTCGCGCGGACCGTGCGTTCCGCGCCCATACGAAGATCGCGGAGGCGCTCGCGATGGCGGCGTCGGCGGACAAGGAGCATCCGAAGGTGCGCCGCGCGCTGTGGGCCGTGCGGGAGCAGTTCATCAAGAAGGCGGACTCGCGCGTCATCCTGTTCACCCACTATCGGGACATGGCGACGGTGATGGAGCGCGAGCTCGCGAAGCTGCCCGGGATCCGACCCGCGCGGTTCGTCGGCCAGGCATCGCGCGCCGGGGACGAGGGCCTCACGCAGAAGGAGCAGGGCGACATCCTCGACAAGTTCCGCGCAGGGGAGGTCAACGTGATCGTCGCGACCTCCGTAGCCGAGGAAGGCCTCGACATCCCGCAGGTTGACCTCGTCGTGTTCTACGAGCCCGTGCCCTCGGAGATCCGGACGATCCAACGGCGGGGCCGGACCGGCCGGCGCTACGAGGGTCGCGTGGCGGTGCTCGTGACGAAGGACACGCGCGACGAGGCCTACATGTACTCCGCGCGGCGGAAGGAGCGGAAGATGCACGCGGAGCTCGACCGCCTTCGGCGGGAATTGAAGCAGAAGATTTTCGTCGGCCTCCCGGGTGGGGAGACGTTCGTCACCGCCAAACCCGAGGAACGGATCGCGAGCCTTCGCGGGGCCGAGGCGCGGCGCGACAAGGTTCCCGTCAAACCGCGACCGACGGTGCAGTCCGAATTGCCGGACTCGTGAGATTCCCGTCGTTCGTTTTATACCCCGCCAATACGTTCGAGCGACCACATGGGCCGTTGCCCGGAGTGCGGCTTCGACCTCGAACCGGACGAAGATGAGTGCCCGAACTGCGGCGCGATCCTCGCGGACTACGAGGAGTTCGAGGAATTCGAGGAGTGACCGTCACCCGCGCAAGAGGCTTCGGCCCGCGCTCTTCACGAACTCGCCGAGGCCGCCCGTCGGCGGCGGGATGTCGCCCCGGACGACCTCGCCGGTGGCGGCATCAAGGATGACCATCGCGTTCCTCCCCTTGTACGCGTACCCAGCGAACCACAGCGGGGCGTGCAGGAACTCCGAGTCCTTGACCGCGATTTCCGTCTTCGCG
>VBMQ01000117.1 GCA_005878375.1 Methanobacteriota archaeon
TGTCAACTCGCCCGCCGATTCCGAGGGGATACACGACCCCGTAGACGCCGTCGTCGAAGTCGATGCTCCAGATGTTCGGGAACCTGACAACATCCACACGATACCAGTCACCCATCTACTTCACCCTCCGCCCATGCCCTCGAACGCGGACCTCGCGCCGCATCGGCGTGCGTGGTCGGTAGTCGCCCACCGTCGCGCCGCAGTTCACGCAAGTGTAGCGGTCGTCCATCAGGGACATCCCGCCGCCGCACGTGGGGCAGGACCGGGCGCGGTTGCCAATAGTGTACTCATCATAGCGGTAGGATCGTTCTTTGAAATCCGGCCCGAAGATGCGCTTGAAGAATATCTCTTGCTTGAAGTTCGAGTTATCGTAGTAGAAGCGATCTGCGAACATCTGTGCGACGACGGTCTTCGCGGCATCGGAGGCGATTGAGTTCTTGATCACGTCGGCGACCATCTCATAGTCCTGCCTCGTCCACCCGCCGTGCCGCGGGTTGCGGTCGGTTGTAGAACTCGCCACGGAAGACCGCGGCGTCGAACCTGCTGGGATCGAAGTTGGGGTTGTCTTGCCGGAGGCGGTCCGCGAACGCTTGCACGAGGATGTCCCGGTCGCCATCCTTCGTGTCGAGACGGTCGTCAAGCGGCGCCTCGCGCAAGACGATGGAGATCATAACGTAATCCTTCTTCGTCCACTTCGGCATTATTTGATCTCCAGGAGTCTTTCGAGTTCTTCCTCAGGGTCGTGGTAGTCATCGTTGATCTTCTCGCCCTGCTCCTCAAAGTCGTGCTTCGGGATCAGGTCGTAGGCCCGCGTGAACGCTTCACGCATGTCGTGAAGGGCGCTCTTCATCTCGGCCTTGGTGATACGTCCGGACTCCTGCCCCGTGGCGTTCCTCTCCAGTCCGCGCTCCAGTCTGCTCTTCGGTTCGTGGAACTCGTCGGAGATGCTCTCGCCCTGCTCCTCAAAGTCGTCCTCGGGAATGAGGTTGTAGGCCTCGCTGAACCCGTCGCCGATCCTGTCGAGCAGCCGTGTGGCTTCGGGAAGTATCCGGCTGTCGCGGAGGTCAGATGGCAGAACTGGCGAGCGGGCCGGACCCCTGCGGGTGTAGCGGCGTTGCTCGTGCCTGCGGACTCGGACTGGCTTGTCGGCCATCAGGTCTCCACACGTCTCAGAAGTACTTAAAGACTAGCCTATCCCTTGCTGTGCTTCTCGCGCTTGTGGCGGACCCACTCGGCCCACGGCACCTCGTCCCCGCATCCGCAGAGGATGGTGCTCGGGTGGAGCGATCCCTTCTTGCTCTTCGTGTTCGGCCCTCCTGCCTAGCCGAGACGCCACGCACGTGTCGGGCACGCGGCGTCGATCTACGGCTATGTTCTACGCAGGTGGCCGGTCATTTCATCTCGCCGATCAGGTTGCCGATCACGAAGAAGACGATCCCGAAGATTATGAACAGCACGCCGACGACCGGCCCCGCGCCCGCGAAGAACACGCTTGCCGCGGCGCTGATGACCGGGATGAGCCCAACCCCGAGGACGAGCAGGATTCCGAGCAGAACGAGTTCGAGCCCGCCGATCCAGAAGAGGAGCGCGAAGAACGTCCGCAGGAACTTGCCGCGCGGCCCGGAGACGATCCAGGCAATCGCGAGGGAGGCGATGATCGTCCCGAGGAACGGGACCAGGAGGAGCAGGTTGACGACCACCACGATGACGAGGCCGAAGATGATCGGCAGCCAGAACCTGCGTGGCGGGTAGAGGTTCACCACTTGGCACCAGAACCTTAGTTCGCGATGAGGTTCCCGATGATGAACAGCACGATGCCGATCACGATCATGATCGCGCCGAGAACCCATCCCGCGACTACCATGAACGCGCTGAAGGCGGCGATGCCAAAGATCGTCGAGCCCAGGATCACGAGCACACCGACGAGCACGAACAGCGCGCCGTAGAGGTAGAACAGGAACATGAAGAACTTCCGCAACTTGCCGCCGGGGCCCGGCACAACGAACGCCAGGATCAGCGCCACGACCAGGGGTGCGACGAACGAGATGACCAGGGCGAGGAGGATCGTGAGGACCACGCCCACGATGAGAGCGAGCCAGTAGCGCTTCGGCGGGAGGAGGCTTACCATTGGTATATCCACGCGGCTGCGGTACTTAAACCCTTGCGCGGTGCTTTCGACCAGACACTGGGATGCGCACCGCCTTGCCGTGCTTCGTGGCGAACGCGATGTAGTCGCAGTAGAACTTCTCCGGCGGCGTCGCGTAGATCAGGTCGATCTTGTGCGCCCGCGCGATCTCGTTCTCCTCGGAGCGCTGTTCCGGGGTCAGGTCGAAATACTCGTGCGCGTGAAAGATCACGTCGATGTCGCGCGGTGTCCGCTTCTCGGAGACGAAACTGCCGTAGATCATGACCTCTCTCACGTCCTTGCCGGAGCGCTCGTAGAGTTCGAGCAGCCTGCTGACCCCGCTCAGCATGTGCCTCCGCTGCGCGGTGCCCCCGTACCTGTCCATCAACTCGGGGTACGACGCGACCTCGACCTTCGAAGCCGCGACGTTGCACGACTGCGGCTCCACTTGCCGCAACGGCTTCGTCTTCCCCTGTCGGCGCTGGCGGTAGCCGCCGACGCGGACTTTCGGCCACATAGTGATCAACACGAGGCTGCGGTACTTAAGCCTTGGCAGCGACCTTGCGCTTCGTCTTCGGCGTGTTGGGGTCGTTCGAGCAGCCCTGGAAGTGGTGCACGTCCCCCTTCAGCGAGTAGAGCCCGCACTTCTCGCACTGCACGAAGTCGCTGAGCGGGTGTGGCTT
>VBMQ01000118.1 GCA_005878375.1 Methanobacteriota archaeon
CACGGGTCCGCGTACGGCGAGCGGATGTTCAACGTGAACCTCTCCACGTCGAACGCCGCCTATGCGGTCTCCGCGTCGGAGCGCGCCGCCCAGTCGTTCACGCCCGCCGTTTCGTTCCTCCTGTACAACGTGACGATCCAAGTGCAGAACGTGGCGCCGAAGTCCGACTCGCTGACCGTGACGATTCAGAGGGATTCGGCGGGCGTTCCGAACGGGGTCGTTCTTGCGACTTCGACGCAGGCCCAACAGGGGTCGGGCTGGATGGACTTCTCCCTCACCCCACGCCCCGTGCTCTCCGCAGGGCAAACGTACTGGATCGTGGCCGGGAGCACCGCGCTGGCGGGCGAAGGATATGATTGGTTCCACTCCAACACGGATACCGTCCCCGGGGAGGCGAAGCAGGACCTCGGTTCCGGGTGGACGGTTTCGGTGGCCACGGACCTGACGTTCATCACGTACGGGATCCCGACCGGGGCGGAGATCGCGGTGGGGCTCTCGGCGGACCGATTGAACCCGGAACCCGGCGGGACCCTCGTCTACACCGTGTACATGAACAACACGGGCACGGCCGACGCGATGGGGGCGTGGGTGAACGTCACGCTTCCCCCGCAAGTCTCGTACGTGTCGGACACGTCCTCGTCCTTGAGTGGCACGAATACGGGCCCCGGGAGCTGGACCTTTGGCACCCTCGCGAACGGCCCTCACGCGTTCACGATTTCCGTCGCCCTCTCCCCCGCCGCCACCGCCAACACCGTTCTCGCGACCGTCGCCCATCTCGACTACATCGATGGATCCGGAGCGAACGGCCCCAGTTCGACCGCGACGGCGTCCGTCACGGTCCTCCTCCCCGGTGGGATCCCGCCCGCGGGCCCTCTCGCGTCCCTGATCGTGCTTGCGGCGGCCGTGGCCGTCCCCGTCGCGGGGTACGCCCTTTGGCGGCGCCGGCGGAGCTCGATCGAAGAGGTGTTCCTCGTCCACCGCCATGGACTCCTGCTCTGCCATCTCTCGCGTCGGATGCGGGCGCATCAGGACAAGGACCACGATGTCCTCGGGGCGATGCTGACCGTGGTCCAGGAATTCGTGCGCGACTCCTTCCGCTACGGAAAGGACCGGGACCTCGATCGAATTGAATTCGGGAGCTACCGCGTCCTCATCGAGCGCGGTCGGTACGCGTATTTAGCGGCGGCGTTCTCCGGCAAAGACTCTCCGGAGGTGCGTCGCAAGATGAGGCGAACCCTGCGCGCGATCGAGCAGGAGTACGGGACGGACCTCGAGGAGTTTGACGGCTCCATGGAACCCTTGCTCGGCGTCCGGGACATCGTCGCCCGACTCGTCCATCTCTCCTGATCCCGAGCGGCAACGAAACCCCCCCGAATGGGCCCGGACGGATTTGAACCGACGACCATCTGGTTATGAGCCAGACGCTCCACCGGGCTAAGCTACGGGCCCGGGCTCGGAACGGGCGGTCGCGTTAAGAACGTTTGGCGGCGCAATCGCGGGAGAGAATCTGGGGACAAAGCTTATCGACGTTTGGCGCGATTTCGCGCCGTGGCCCGCGACGACCTGTACAAGCGCTTGGGCGTCGGGAAGGATGCGAGCTCCGACGTGATCAAGCGCGCGTACCTGCGGCTCGCGAAGAAGCTCCACCCCGACGTGAACCGGTCCCCCGGCGCAGGCGAACGCTTCCTTGCGGTGAAGGAGGCGTATGAGACCCTCTCGAACCCCTTGCTCCGGCGCGAATACGATGAACGCATCGCGGATCGCCCGCCGTGGGAGTCTCCGCGGCCCCCGGTCCAGACGGGCCGTGTGATCCACGTCGCGCCTCCGTACGCCGCGCGCGAACCCAAGTCGGTCCGGGTCCGGTCGTCGTCCGAGGAACGTCGACGCCGCCAGCTCGCGTTTGCGTACACGGCGGTCACCGCGGGGACGAGCGTCGTGTTCCTCGCGGGAGCGTTCCTCCTCGTCGCGCTCGGCGGCGTCGCTCCTCGTGCTCCACGTGTTCCCGTTCACGCGCCCACGGTGAGGCGCGGGAGCAGTCCCTCGACTTGGGCGCGCGTCGCTCGAAGCGATCCGTTGTTGTCGAGGACGACCCACGTGGCGTCGAGGAGTCCCGCCGCGCGCTGTCGGACCCTCTCGAGCGAGGCGGGGTTCTCGAACATCTCCCGCCCCGTGGCCCGCTCTTGGATGCGCGCCATCGCGACGTCCGGGCGCGCCTCGACGAACACCTTGAGGTCGGCGTCGGGCAGGAAGGAGGCGAAGAGATCGTGCACGGGCCGGGCGAGCGCATCCGGCAAGTACGCGGAGCTGAGGAGGTACCGGACGAACACGACGACGTCGTGGCGCCGAAGGAGGTGTGCGAGAAGGGCGGTCGACGTCAAGGCATCGAAGCCGAAACACGCCGTTGCGAACAGCCGCGCGACCGGCCCTCGACTCAGCAAGGCCGCTCGCGAGAGGCGACCGAACACGTTCGAGGAAGGATGGGTCCGGACCGTCACCGTGCGGTCCTTCGCAGCCAGGAGGGTCGCCAGAATCCCTGCGACCGTGTCCTTTCCCGCGCCGTCCAATCCGTCGACGACGACGAAGGTCGTTCCCGCCCACCTTCGCCGCCCGATGTGGCCACCGGACGTAAACCTATTCGCGGGGGATCGAGGCCCCGCACGACGCGCATGTTGTTGCGCGATCGGTCACGAACGCGCCGCACTTCGGGCACGCGCGGCCGGAGATGCGCGCCGCCAACGTCGCGTCCTCTCGGAGTTCCGCGACGACGAGGACCTTCGTGATCAGGTGGTCGATCGAATCGAAGTTCGCCGCCATCTCCTTCGCGTTCGCGAAGACGTCGATGGCGAACGCGTTCGTCCCGGTCACGCGGATCCGGCCCGTCCGCAGGTACTCCTCAAAGGTCGTCGGCACCGCCAGACCGTGCTCCGTCGCGACTTGGCGGCACACGGCGTACAACCAATCGTGGCAGAAGATCGTGACGACGCCCACCTTCCCGTCCTGGACAAGCGCCTCGATCCCGTGACGGTCGAGCCATCGCCCGCGCGCGCTCTCGTACAACTCCTTGAGCCCGAAGTCCGTCACGTGCGGGGACGGCCACCGCTTCCCGAGGCGCCCGAGGACGACGTCGAGGCCGGCGTCGATCTGTGCTTGCATCGCCTTCGGCGCGAGCGGCGGCATCACGAGCAGGTATCGGCCCGGCTCGGCCTCCCCCACGACGAGACCGCCGCTCTTGGCAGACGTGGCCACGAGTTCTTCGAGAAAATCCCGAAGGGCGTCGGGTCCTGCCTCGGCGGTGGACGCGAGGCGGGACACGATCGGCGGCTCGGGCACGGTCGGCGGCCCCATCGTGTAACGGTTCCTTAGGATTGCGGTCGAACTTATCTACCGCCGCCGGAATGGGGCCAGGACCCGTGAAGCGCGCGGACGAGAGCCCGCCAACCCTCTGGCGGCATCGCGATTTCGTGAAGCTGTGGATCGGTCAATCGATCTCCGTGTTCGGCTCCCAGTTCACGGGGATCGCCCTCCCGATCGTGGCGCTGCAGCTCGGTGCGAACGCCGTGCAGTTTGGGATCCTGAACGCCCTCGAGACCGTCCCCTTCCTCCTGTTCGGCCTCTTCGTCGGCGTGTGGGTGGACCGGTGGCCACGACGGCCCATCTTGATCGTCGGAGACCTCGGCCGCGGGCTGATCGTAATCGCGATCGCCCTCCTGTTCCTCGCGGGCTCCTTGCGTCTCGTTCACCTCTTCCTGGCGGGGTTCCTCACGGGCGTCCTCACCGTCTTCTTCGACGTCGCGTACCAGGCGTACGTCCCGTCCTTGGTGGAGCCGGAGCAACTCGTCGACGCGAACGGGAAGCTCGAGACGACCCGCGCGGCTTCCCAGGTCGCGGGTCCCGGGATCGGCGGGGTCATCGTCTCCCTGCTCTCCGCCGCCGCGGCGATGATCCTCGACGGAGCCACGTTCTTCGTGTCCGGGGCGTTCCTGGTCGCGATCCGAGGGAAGGAACATCCCCCCGAGAAGAAGCGAGCCTCCATGATCGCGGACGTGAGAGAAGGACTCGGCGTCGTGTTCGGGGACCCGCGTCTCCGCGCAATCGCCGGATGCACCGCTACGTCGAACTTCTTCAACAGCGCGCTGAGCGCGGTCCTCGTCCTCTTCATGGCGGTCGACCTCGGGTATTCGCCGACGATTCTCGCGGGCGTCCTCGGCCTCGTGTTCTCTCTCGGGAGCATCGGCGCCCTCGTCGGCGCGGTCGTCGCGGGCAGGACCGCCAAACGGATCGGGGTCGGGAATGCGATCGTTGCGGGCGCGGTGCTGTTCTCCCTGAGTATCGGGTTCATCGCCGTCGCGTTCCAACCGTACGCGATCCCGATGCTCATCGCGGGGAATTTCCTCACCCTCGTCGGCGCCCTCATCTACAACGTGAATCAGGTGAGCTTACGCCAGGCGATCACCCCGAACCGGCTGCAGGGACGGATGAACGCGACGATGCGGTTCCTTGTCTGGGGCACGCTCCCGCTAGGCGCGATCACGGGCGGAATCCTCGGGACCGTGATCGGGTTGCGAGCGACCCTCCTGTTCGCACTCGCCGGGGGGAGCACGGCCGTCTTCTGGCTCCTCGCCTCGCCCGTTCCCGCCCTACGGACGATTCCCGCCATCACAAAGTAAAGCATCGGAGAGAGAAGCGCCGTCGTGCGGATTTGAACCGCAGACCACCCGGTTAACAGCCGGGGGCTCTACCAGACTGAGCTACGACGGCTCGGCGCCGCCAAAGATGGACGGCCCTCAAAAGGGTTCCGGCCTAACCGATCGTCTTCCGGAGGTCTTGGACCGTGCCCGCGACCTCATCCAGCATCCCCTTGAGGTACATCAGGAAACCCTCGAGCTTGTCCGTCGTCACGGCCTCGAGGATGCGGAGCGAGTATCGGACCTTGTGTTGCGGGTAGTTCATCATCTCGCTCAAGCGGATGATTCCGATCGGCTGATTTTCGACGATCGCCTTGAGCATCGTGACGTGGCGCTGCAGCAATTTGACCTCGGCTTCGACCTTGCTGGCCAGAACAGATTTCCGCGCCATCGCGTTCACCTTGAGGGGGTAGCGTCCGCACTCCTTCGTCGTCTATAAAGGATGCGGTCGGAAGGGGTGCTGGCCCGTCCCCTTCTCTTGCGCGAATCGACGCGAGGGCTTCAGGCCTTGACCGGCGGCGTGGTCCGTGCAATCTCGCGGATGAGCGCCTTCACGCGCTCCGCGATGTCGTCCCGAATCTCGAACCACTGCGACTCGGGCAGGTCCGCAGGGTCCGGGACGTCCCAATGCTCGGTCTTGTCCGCGATGTCGATCGGGCATGCCGCCATCGAGCACATCGCGAGGACGCGCCACGCCTTCGCCGCGACATCGAGGTCCAGGGGCTTCGGCTTTTGGCTGGCGATGTCGATTCCGATTTCGGCCATGAGGTCGACCGCCTTCGGATGGACGGGCGGCTTCGGCTCAGTCCCCGCGCTCACGGCGGACCATCCCGCAGGGGCCCACGCGTTGAAGAGAGCCTCGGCGATTTGGCTCCGGAACCGGTTGCCCTCGCACACAAAGAGGACGGTCGGCATCACGGCCCCCTCTCGGCGAAGTACAACCAGTATCCTTCCGGGTCCTCGATCGCGAACTCGCGCCGGCCGTCGGGCCGGGTGATCGGCTCCTCGAGCCTCCGGTTCTTCTCCGGTTCGATCGGGACGACGCCCTTCCCCCGGAGCTCGGCGAAGTACGCGTCCACGTCCTCGACCGCGAAGTGGACCGCTGCGCCCATGCCGCGCATGTTCCCCTTGAGCTGGTTCACGAAGTCGCGATAGTCGGGGTCGCCGAACGGCGGATCGGCGAGGAGGACGACCGAGGAACCCCCCGCGTCGAACCGGGCCTGTCTCGGGTCGGCGGTCGCCAGGGGGAAGCCGAGGACGTCCTCGTAGAACCCGCGCATCCGCGTGAGATCGCGCACGAACAGGGAGAGGTGATCGAACGCTTTCGGACCCGCCACACGCGTGCGAACTGTCCCGCCGTACTTGAGGTTTCCCCGCGATGAAAACGAGACGCGCAATCTCATATACGAGGGGCCGACATCCGAGCGTCGTGGCGGCGGTCGAGGTCCGCGACCTCACGAAATTCTTCGGGAGCAAACCGGCGCTCCGCGGCGTCACCCTGGCGGTCGAGGAGGGAGAATTCTTCGGCCTCTTCGGCCCGAATGGCGCGGGCAAGACGACGTTCCTCAAGATCCTCACGGGCCAACTCGCGCCGACGAAGGGCGACGCGCGCGTCCTCGGCGTTGACGTCGTCGCAGACCCGATGGCGGTGAAGCGCGCGGTGGGCATCGTCCCGGAGGTGGAGTCCCCGCCCTCGTACCTGACGTCCTTCGAGTACCTCTACTTCGTCTCCCGAGTCCGGAATCTCGCAGACCCGGAGTCACGGATTGCCCGGTGGCTCGACTTCTTCGATCTCGAGGGCGTGCGCCACACGATCTGCAAGGACCTGAGCAAGGGGACCCGCCAGAAGCTCATGCTCGCGGCGGCCTTTCTCCACGAACCGAAGCTGCTCTTCCTCGACGAGCCGTTCATCAACCTCGATCCGATCTACCAGCGACGCGTGAAGGACTACTTGGCGGAGTACGTGGGCGACGGCCGGACCGTGTTCATGTGCTCGCACCTCCTCGACATCGCGGAGAAGCTGTGCGATCGCGTCGGGATTCTCAGCGACGGGCAGCTCGTCGCGCTCGGGGCGACGGCGGACGTCCGCGGGCCGGAACGGGACCTGGAGAGCGCGTTCCTCAAGCTCGTTGGGAGCCGTCCGCGATGATCCTCCTCCGACTCATGCTCCGCGAAGAGTATCGGATGCACACGTCGTACACGAGCCGCACGATGTTCCTCGCATTCCCGGGGCTCGTCTTCCTCCTGAGCTTCGCGACCGCCGCGGCGGCGCCGAACCTCCTCGCGACGACGCCGTTGGCGCAGATCATGCTCGTCCTGCACGTCTCCGTCTTCCTGTACGGAGTGAGCGTGGGAGCTTTCGGATTCCTCGGCCGCCAATACCAGGAGCGCGCGACGGGCTACCGGAACTACCTCGTGACCCAGCCCGCCCTCCTCCCAATGTCGTTCAAGCGCACGTTCCTCGGGATGTACCTGCGGGACGCGATCTTCTACCTCGTGCTCATCCTCGTGCCCCTGACCGCCGGCCTCTTGTTGTCCACGCCGTTCTCGCATTTCCGAGTGACAAGCATCTTCCTCCTGTTCGGGGCCGCGCTGATCACGTTCCTGGCGGGGATGTCGCTGAGCTTCTTCATGTCCACGCTCTACGTTCGGAGCGTGCCGGCCTTCGCGGGAGTGTCCGCCGCGGTCGCCGGCTTATTCGTCGGGTTCGGCGTCCTCAAGGTCATCCCGGCCGGAGCCCTCCTCCCGGGATTGGCGGTGCAATACACGGTCCCTCCCCTTGCGCCCCTCGGGGCGATCGCCCTCGTCTATGCGGTCGAAGGCGTCGCGCTCATCCTCCTTCTCGTGGCTGGCGCGCTCCTCTTCGTTTCCGACCAATATGAGCCGAAGGACTTCCGCGCGGACGACGACCTCCCGCGGATCGATGCGCGGCTCGCCCGGTTCCCCCGC
>VBMQ01000020.1:0-6328 GCA_005878375.1 Methanobacteriota archaeon
GTTCACGGTCGTCGTCGACGTCCACTCGAGGGTCGAGCGGTCCGTCTGCGGGAGCACGTGGTCATCGCGCTCTAAGCGGAGCGTCCGCACGAGGCGCACGCTGCCGTTCGTGGTGCTCAACGAGCCGTCCCAGTCCTCCGGCGCCATCGTCGGCGCGGCGATCGCGTGCCCGCGGAACCCGCCGCCCGTGTCCGAGAACTGCGCCCATCGGCCCGCCAACGCGCCCCCGGGGCGGCCGGAACTGTACGCCCATTGGCCGTCGAAGTAGCCGGTCGTGTCGTTGTGGCGGACCCATGCGCCCGAGAGGTCGCCGCCGATGCGGTAGCCCGTGACGTTCCACGATCCGCGGAACTGGCCGCGCCCGTCGGGCGGGAGCGTAAAGCGTCCGTCGAGGTACCCGCCGACGCGTGCGTTCACAAGGTGCCACTGCCCGAGGAACGCGCCGCCGGTCTTCGTGTCGTTGAACCGCCACCGCCCCTCGAGGACGGCGACCGCGGGATCGTTCAGGTATCCCCAGCGCGTCGCGAGGACGATCGTGACGACGTTGTCTCCTTGGACCGTCGTATCGGATTGATCGACGCGCACGGTGCTCGCGTCCGTCGGCCATGGATCGACGTAATTCGTCGGGGCCGCATCCGCGAGCTCGGCGCCACTGTCGGTCCCGCCGTCCTGGGGAAGGGCGGCCGGCGGCGCGGCCCCCGAAGGGGCAACGATCGACACGGCGCCCGCGATCAGCGAGAGCGCCAACCCCAGCGTCAGCGCCCAGGCGAGTTTCTTGGTTCGCATACTTCCTCCTCCTTCCTCTCAGGGGTGTGCTCGCGCTTCGCGAGCAAGCCGCGAAGCTCGATCCACACGGAATGGTTCGGCGCGATCGTGACGTCCTTCTCCATGCTCGATTCCTCCTTGGAAAGGTGGGGAGGCCTACGGCCTCCCTTGGGGGGCCTTGGAGCGCCGCCGCAGGAGCAGCGCCGGGACGAGCGCAAGCCCGACGACCACGAATTGGAGGGTCGCGAGGACCGAGGGGGCGAGGTTCGTGGTCATGCTGATGAACGGGAGGACGGAGGTCGCGCTCAACCCGGGGTCGTGGACGATCGCCTGGCCCTGCGGGTACACGAACGCCCCGTACGCCTTGACGCCCGACGCGTACGCACCGTCGAGCCGCACCAACCGTTCCGCCGCGTAGATCTCGAACGTCATCGTCGCGGGCCGCCCGTCGACGGTCACATTGCTCGTCCAATACGCGTTGCCGGCGCGCTGCCACCCTTCCGCGATGTCGAGCTCCGTGCGGTTGATCCGTTCGGGCATCGTCGGACCGCCGCTCGTGCTCTCGCACTGGGAGAAGCCGCCGTCCTTGAGGCACGCCCCGCCGAACTGTTGCTGGAGCCATTGCACGATCGGCTCGTTGATGTAGTTCCCGAACGCGAGGTTCGTCGCGACCGCGAGCTTCGAGTCCGCGTAGAGGAAGTCCCAGCCCTCGATCCGCTGGTCGTACTTCGCATCGACCGCCCGCGACCGCCCCGAGATCGTCCGGTTCCCGAGGAACTCGGACGCCGTGGGGGTCCGCGTGTTCCCGCTCGCGAGCGTGACCCGATAGAACGGGACCTCTAGGGTCCGGTCCTGCGAGGAGGCGTGGAGGCGGAACGTGAGGCTGATCTTGTCCAACACACCGTCCGCCGCCACCGCGGGCCGCCAGAGGTGCAAGGGTTCGTCATACACCGCGCGATACGGGATGCTCGAGGCACTGACCGTGAAGTTGACCCACGCGCTGTCGTTCGTGACGACCTTCTCGATCGGCCCGTCGAGGTACCACGCCGTGTCGAGGTCGAGGATTTTCACGGGCTGGTCGCCGACGAATACGGTCCGGTTCTCGATCTTCAGGTCGAAGAGCGAGTCGTTGTTCGAGTCCCGGAACTCGACCGCCCTGTCGAAGTGCTGCGCGAGGATCGAGTGGAGGGGGAGCGGCGCGGTGCCGAGGTACGTGCCCTGTTCGTCGTACAGCTCCGCACCGCCGAAGTATCGTGTATAATCGAGGAAGAGCGTCACGCCGGAATGGAACGTCGCGTTCGTCCCCCAGACGACGCCGAGGGAGACGTCGCCCATCCGGACCTGGACCCACTGGCCCCCCGCGAACCGGGCGGTCGAGCCCGTCTCGACGATCGGGGCGCTCGCGGGCCGCAGTCGGTCCGCGGAGGCCGGGATTGCGCCGAGCGCCGTCGTTCCGAGGACCGTCGCCATCAGGAAGGCCGCCATCACCGCGCCCTTCATCATTCACCTTTCCTCGCGAGGCATATCGTCTCGCTTTGAGCATAGTGATGCTATGTCTCCTATAAAAGACTTCTCCGGAATCGAACGCAAGTCGGGGGCTCAGCCGGCCTTCGCACCGCACTCGGGGCAGAACTTCGTGCCCACGGGGACGTCGTGGCCGTTCGCGCACTTCACGGTCGCGACCATGCTGTTCCCGCAGTTCGGGCAGAACTTCGTCCCCTTCGGGACGAACGTGTTACACTTCGAGCAGTTCGAGCCCTCTTCCATCGGCGCGCCGCATGAGCCGCAGAACTTCATCGTCGCGGCGTTCATCGTGCCGCACTTCGGGCATGCCTTCTGAGGGGCCGCAGCAGGCTGCTGCTGTTGCATCTGCCCCATCTGGCCCGCCATCTGGTAGCCCATGCCGATGCCCGCGCCAAGGCCGATGCCGCCGCCGGCGCCGCCGGACGGGTTCGCCGCGGCCTCGCGCATGGCCTGGCCCGTCTGGTACTGCATGTAGTTCGTCCCCGTGATCTGCATCGCTGCGCGCTGGTCGACGGCCGCCTGGACCGCCTCCGGGAGGGTGACGTACAGCCCGCTAATCTTTTGGATCTCGATGCCGTACGGGTCGAACTGCGCCGTCGATTTCTGCAGGATGACCTGCTCGAGCTCCATGATGTTTGCCGCCAGGTCCGCCACCCCGAGGCCCTTCTGCTTGACCTCGCCGAGCGCGTCGTACGTGACCGCGACGACCTGCTCGCGAAGCCGGTCCTCGACCGCCGCGGCCGTCGCGAGGCCCTCCGTCCCGACGAACTGGTTGATGAAGTTCGAGGGCTGCTTGATCCGGTATCGGAACTCGCCGAAGAGGCGGAGATTGACCATGCCAAAGTCCGCGTCGCGGAACTGGTACGGCTGCTTCGACCCGAACTTCCCGTCGAACGGCCGGCGGGCGAGGTAGTACACTTGCGCCTCCTGCTGCACGCCGAACAGTTTCATGATCGGCCCGATCACGGGGGCGTCGAGCGAGCTGAGCGCGTACCGGTCCGGCCGGTCGATGTACGCGAGCGCCTTCCCGTCCCGGAGGAAGACGGCGTACTCGTCCTCGCGGACGATGATGTTGTCGTTGAACCGGATGTTCCGGGGCGCTCCACCGCCGTTCCCGTGATCACGTTCATCCGCTGCTTGAAATTCGACTCGAGCGTCGACAGGCCCTTCTGCAGCGCCTGGACGTGCGTCATGACCTTCGCGACGTCGCCTCCGGCGTCTGCCTGGAGGCCCGACGCCTCCTTGCCGAGCGCGTCAACGGCATCGAGGATCGTTGCGTCGAACATGTACAGGTTGTTGAGCTGCGGCTCGAGGACCTTGATGTCCGCGACAAGGCCGGAGTACCCCTGCTCCGCGTGGCGGATCTGCCCCTCGAGGCTCTCGCACTTGAAGATCACCGCGCCCATCGGCTCGAGCGCCTTGAGCTGGTAGTTCGACGTGAGCGTCGACCGGGCGTCCTCGAGTTGCCCGCGGACCTCCTTGAGCTGGTTCGCGACTTGGATCCGCAGCATGTTGTCCGCGGTCCGGAGGTCCTCCTTCCGGCGGTACCCCGCAAATCCGGGGATGTGGAGCTGGATCCGCTTCAGCAGTCCGCGATCTTCCTCGACGCGCTCGCGCAGGTCAACCATTCTCGTTCGCCTCCGGGGATCGGCTATCGCACCAGCTTGGTCACGAGCAGATACAGACCGGCCACAATCATCAGGAACGGAAGGACCAGGTTCCCGATCGGGCCGATGTCGATGCGGAACGCGGTCACCGCGAACCACATGATGCCGAGGAACAGGATGATGCCGCCCCACACGATTCCGCCGCCGCGGCTCATGATGTCCGTTGACGTTCGATAGTTCGGGCTTATTGCCCGCAAACTCGGCTTTTCGACTGCCGGCTGTGCCATCGCGTTTGTGGCCATGTTGGTCGGGGCTTAAATCTATTGTGCTGAGTTAAGAATCCTGATACGGAATTCCATGGGCAGTCCCACTCCGGGACGCGAGAACCAAATACGGAGGAGAGGATGGGTCGCCCATGGCACGGCCCCGCGTGGTCCTCGACGCGAACGCCCTCCTCCTCCCGTTCCAGTTCCGGATCAACCTCGACTTGGAGCTCGCCCGCCTGCTCGGCGCGTGCGACGTCTTCGTGCCCGAGAGCGTGGTCCGCGAGCTTGAGCGGCTCCGGGGTCGGGAAGGGAAGGCCGCGCTCCGGTTGGCGGCGAAGTACGCCCTGCACGCGACGACGTTGGCGGGGGACGCCGCCGTGATTGACGCCGCCAAAGCGCTCCGGGCGCATGTCGTCACGAGCGACCGAGAGTTGCTCGCGAGGTTGCGGGACGCCAGCATCCCGCGGATCACGCTGCGGTCGAAGAGCCACCTCGTCCTCGAAGGTTAGTCACTTGCCCGCGAGGTGCGAGATTCGCGAGGCATAGAAGAGGAGCCGGGCGACGAACACGACGACGGCGAGGAGCAGGAGGACCGTGAACAGGATCTCGCCCGCGGCGATCGTCACCGAGATCAGCCATGCGTGAAGGACGAGCAGCCCCGCCAACGTCGGGGCCATGATCCGGACTTGGCGGCGCTCCTCCGCGACGGTCCTTCCGGCCTTTCCCGCGAGGGCGCCGATGAAGACGCGGTGGTAGTGGACGAGCCGCCAGCCGAAGAGGCCGATCGCGACGAGGAGGAGGCCGGCAAGCAGCCAGTTCGCGGCCGCGACCATCCGATACAAAAGCCACACGTGAAGGGCCAGGAGGGCGAGGAAGACAGCGATCATTAGGAGAGCGCGTCGCCTCACGTCCACGGCCGCGCACAACCGACCCTCTAGAATAATCCTATCGTATATGGACCGCGGCGACCGGAGGAACCAACCTTTATCCACGGCTCGCCCTCCTCGGCGGCGTTTCCGAGTACGTCGGGCTGTCGAGCAAGGAGCTCGGACGCGTCCTCCATGTGTCGCAACAATCCGCGTCCCAGCGGATCCTCGAGCTCCTGGAGGGTGGCCTGATCCAGCGGGACTTGGCGGTGCGGAAGCAGCGCGTGCGTCTCTCCCCCAAGGGCCTCGAGGTCCTGCGGAAGGAGTACGCGGACTACCGTCGCGTCTTCGAGGTCAAGGACGGCCTGCGGGTCCGGGGTGCGGTCACGAGCGGCCTTGGCGAAGGCGCGTTCTACATGAAGCAACGCGGATACAAGGAGCAGTTCCGGCGCAAGCTCGGGTTCGAGCCGTTCGAAGGGACGCTGAACCTCCGCGTTGGCGGGGCCGATCTCTCGACCCTCGACATCCTGCGGGAGGAGGCGGGGATCCCGATCGAGGCGTTCTCCGACGGCGGGCGCACGTTCGGCGGCGCGAAGTGTTTCCTCGCGACCCTGAACAGCGTGGAGTGCTACGCCATCCTCCCGCTCCGCACCCACCACACGGACAACATCGAGCTGATCGCCCGGTCCCACCTGCGGTCGAAGCTCGCGCTCGCCGACGGAGATGTCGTCGAGGTCCAAGTACGCCTCTGACTCGCGCATCTGAGAACGTACGGGCGTGCGCGTCGGTATACTGGGAATAGGTTCAAGTGGGGCATGCCCCATACAATCAGACTGTCGCGGGGAAGGGCCGTGAATTTGGGGTTGGGATCACCGTCTAGGTCCGCGTGGGCGGGCGTTTTGGTGTTCGCGATGGCCGCGAGCGCGTTCCACGGCCTCTCCGCCGGCGGCGTCTCCGTCGCGCCGACGTCCGCCCCCGTCCCGAAGCCCCTCGCGGCGTACACGGGCTTCCCGAGCTTGGACCCGGACGACGGGAAGTTCATGGCGGTCGCGGGCGAGGGGCTCCAGACGCTCGCGGGCCTCGCGGTCATCATGTACGTCGGCGTCCCCACGGGGACTTCGACGTTCGAGGTCGGAATCTTCGACGGAGACACGAGCGATCCCCCGGGCCACTGGGACTCGCGCGGTTCCTACCCGATCCTCAACTACAAGCTCTACAAGGACCCGCTCAAGTCCGGGACCTCGACGACCCTCGTCTGGTCGAGCACGAGCGAGTCGATGGTCGACGACGACTGGTCGAG
>VBMQ01000020.1:6335-16663 GCA_005878375.1 Methanobacteriota archaeon
AACTACTTCTACCGCCTCGAGGCGAACTGGGCGGACGACCGCTCCACGTCCTTCAACAACTTCAAGGTCCGGACGACGGGGCAGATCAGCCTGAAGTCGGGGCAGGAATTCGGGTTCGACGGCGGCCCGCAGAACGCGCCCCCGGACCCGTGCGTCGGCAGCGGTGACCCGAATCCCGGCGAACAGAACGACGACGGGGCGAACTCGTACAACGGCGACTGGTCCTGGTACTTCTACGTCCCGACGGTCCTCTCGTCGATCGCGTTCCGCGACGGCGACTTCGACCGCGCGAACGACGAGAACAGCCCGGGGATGCCGCCGGACGACGGCTCCTCCACGTGTTTTGTCGTCCATCCGTCGATCTTCTACTCCGTCACGGACCCCGAGACCCACGTGTTCACGGACAACAACCCGTCCGGGAACACGGAGTGGGAGGACTTCACGATCGGGCCAAACCCCGGCGACGACGTCGTGATCAACTACCCGCTCCAGCCCGGGCTGTGGAAGCTCCGCGTCCAAGGGATGGACGCGCACAACACCGTGTTCTTGCGCGCGAGCCGGGAGGTGTACAGCACCCCGGACCCGCCGCTTACCGTGAACAAGCCGCCGGTCGTGGAGCCGGACCACAGCGCGACCACGCGGGTCCGCGGCGTCACGATGGAGTACGGGCACAATGTCACGAACCGGGGCGCGCCCGACTCCTTCGACCTCAAGGCGACGTCCGCGCACGGATGGACGACGCGGATCTACCATGACACGAACGGGAACGGGAAGCGGGACGCGAACGAGTCGCCGGTGACGATGACGCCGACGCTCGGGACGAACGAGTCGTACCCGATCGTTGTGCAGGTCGACGTGCCCGCAACCGCCCCGCCGAAGGTCGACGACGTCACGAACGTCCTCGCCTCCTCGCGGAACGAGTGGGCGCTCCAAGACAACGCGACGGACACGACCCACGTCCTTTCGAACCGCCCGCCCGTGCCGAGCGCGGGGGGGCCGTACGTCGCCCAAGAGGGTGCCTCGATCACATTCGACGCGAGCGGTTCGACGGACCCCGACGGGGATCCCCTCCAGTTCCGCTGGGACTTCCAAGGGGACGGGACGTGGGACACCCCGTGGGCCGCGACGCCGATGGCGTCGTTCACGTTCGGCGACGACTGGACGGGGAGGGCGGTCGTCGAGGTGAGCGACGGGGACCTCATGGCGAATGGGACCGCGAACGTCGTCGTCAGCAATGTGTCCCCGGCGATTCGCATGACGGTGGTGCCGTCCGGAAGCGAGGGGGATTCGCTCACGTTCAGTGCCCGCGCCGTGGACCCCGGAAGTGACGACCTGACGTTCGCTTGGGGCGGCTCGTGCACAGGCTGGTCCCCCCCGACGACGTACCTCAACGACCCCAGCGTCGGCCCCGATCCCGATCCGAGCCCGAACGTGAACCCGCGCGATGTCACGGACACGCAGACCGTCGTGTGCGGCGACAACGGCGTGTTCGCTTGGAGCGTGCATGTTTCCGACGACGACGGAGGCGTGACGACCGCCGGCGGTATCTTCGCGATCGGAAACCTGCCACCCGCCCTGACGGTCTCCCCGCCCGCCGAAGCGTCCGTCGATGAAGGGACGAAGCTGTCCCTCACCGCGACGGCGCAGGACCCCGGCAGCGACGACCTCACGTTCGCGTGGTCGTGGCAGTACTTCGGCGTCGACAGCCGGACGTACTACAACGACGGCGTCGGGCCGGACCCCGCCAAATCGCCGAACGGCACCTATCCGTTCACGGCCACGGACACGTCCTCCTGGACGTACGGGGACAACGGCATCTACACCGCCCAGCTCGTCGTCACGGACGATGACGGCGGGTCGCTCACGTATACGACGAACGTGACGGTCGTCAACGTGCCGCCGACGGTGACCGCGGGCCCCGACGCCGCGGTCGATGAAGCGTCTCCGATCGCGGTCGGGTTCACGTTCACGGACCCCGGGTTCGACCAGCCGACGATTCCCACGCAGGAAACGTTCACCGCGACGGTCGACTGGGGGTACGGGCCACCTGAGCCTGTCTCCGCGTCGTGGAACACCGGGAGAGAGGGCGTCCTCACGACCGGATCCCTCGCCGCCGCGCACCTGTACGGGGATAATGGGATTTTCCGGGTCACCGCCTCGGTGTGCGATGACGACGGCGGGTGCGGGTCCGCGTCCCTCCTCGTGACGGTCCGCAACGTCGCGCCCGTGATCACGGACGTGGAGGCGTACGTCGTCGCGAACATCACGGTGCGCGTCGCGGGAGAGAAGTGGCACGACGTCCGATTGGACCTGGTCTGGAACACGGACGTGGCGGCGTCCGCGCATGTCGTGCGGTACCCGGGCTCGCCCGACCGCCAGACCGGCACGATCACGGGCGGCCGCCTGCAACTCCGCGGGGCGTTCTCGATCGTCCTGTACTACACGCCCGCGGACGACCCCGTGAACGGGCAGCCGAATGGCGCGGACCCGGTCTGGGTGATCCTCACGCTGTCGGACGGCTCGCAGGTCCGTCTCCAGCACACGTTCAACGTGCAGCACCCGGACACTTGGGTGTGGACGATCTCCGACGTGCGTCCGTACCTCGTCGGCCAGCGGATCACGTTCGATGCGACCGCGCACGACGTCGGGAGCGACGACCTCACGTTCGCCTGGGCCTTCGGGGACGGCTCGCCCACCCTCCAAACGACGTTCTACAACAACGGCGTCTCACCCGATCCGTACCTCTCGCCCGAGGTGAACCCGATCACCGCGAACGACGTGCACACGCACGCCTTCGGAGCGGCGGGTACGTATACGATCACGCTCACGGTGACGGACGACGATGGCGGGACCACGAGCGAGACGTTCGCGCTCACCCTTGGCTAGAAACCGTCGAGGGGTCCTAGTACGACTCCACCGCCAGGCCCGGGATCTGCGAGAAAACGGCATCACGAGTCACGAGGGTGTGCTGGTTGATCTTCGCAGCGGCGGCGATAAGAAGGTCGACGGTCGCGACCTTTGCGCCCCGCCGGAGCATTTCCCCGCCGAGCCGGCCCGCTTCCGCCGCGACCGCCTCGCCCACCGGCAGCACTTCGACGGAGGCGAGGGTCTCGAGGGTGTGCGTGAGGTCCGGGCCACCCTTGTAGTAGGCCCCGGACAGAATTTCCGCGAGCGCGGGTGCCGCGACGCTCGTCCGTTCCCCCGCCGCGTCTAGGGAGGTCGCCTTCCGGACGGCGTCCGGGTTGCCACGGAGGAGGTCAATGAGGAAGCTGGCATCGAGGCACCGCACGGTCAGGTTCGCCTCTTCGCAAATCGCTCCAGGCGCTTCGCCTCAAGTTCCCGCCCCGCGCGCCGGGATTCCTCGAACCGTCGGAATTCTGTCGGAGACATGTCCTTCCACAGCCCCGCCAAGTCCGCTAGGGGGCGACGGGCCCCGGCGAGGCGCTTGACGACGTCGCTGAAGCTCTCACCTTCCCGCTTGTGGCGGCGGAGGACCTCGTAGGCCTCCAGATCCAAGGCGATGGTCTTCGTTTCCATGGGTCTATGTACACATGGACTGTGTGTGTGCTATATAAGATTGCCGAGGTCCCGACCGATTACGACTTCGCCATCACGAAGTCGAGGGCCGATTCGAAGATCACGCGTCCGTCGCCCGCAGCATCCGGGTCCGCCCCGCGCGTCCAGTCCGGATGCAGGTACCGGAAGAATGCGCGCTCCGGGTGTGGCTGGACGCCGAAGACGTTCCCCTCTCGGTTGCACAGCGCGGCGATGTTGTCGAGGGCGCCGTTCGGGCACCACGGATAGCCGGCGGGTCGGCCACCCTCGTCGACGTACCGGAAGACGACCTGGTCGTTCGCGGCGAGCTCCTTGAGGAGTTCTTTCTCGCGTTCTTTGGGCAACAGGAATTTCCCTTCCCCATGGGCGGACACGAACACCACCCGGTCGCCCTTCTTCAGGCGCCGAGTGAAGGCGCAGCTCCCGCCATTCTCGTGCTTGAGGTACGAGGGCCGACATTCGTAGTGCGCGGAATCGTTCGTCGCGAGGACGGCCTCCGGCGTCGCCGCGATCGTCGCCCCGAGAGCGGGGAGCATGCCCGCCTCGACGAGCACTTGGAATCCGTTGCACACGCCGAGCACCGGCCTCCCGGACCGCACGAAATCCTCTAGCTCCCCCGCCAACTTGCTCTTCATCCGGGCCGCGAAGATCGCGCCCGCGCGGACGTAATCCCCGTTCGCGAAACCGCCGGGAATCATGAGGATGTCATAGTCCGCGAGCCGACGACGGAACTCCGGAGGCGCCTCGCCGGTGAACTGCTTCAAGTGGATCTTCTCCGCCTGCGCGCCGAGGAGGCGGAAGTAGGCCGCGCTCTCGTCCTCGCAGTTCGTGCCCTCGAGCAGGAGCACCGCGACGCGCACGTCCTCGCGCTTCATCCGACCACCAATCGAGGCAGGGCGTACGCCCACACGTCCCGCATCTCGCCCACGGGGACCTCGAGGGATTCGCGGCCCCGCCGGATGTTCAACGTGCCGCCGCCAGCGGTCCCCACGTTCGTGACGGGGACACCGAACCGCCCTGTGAACGCGTCCTCGCGACCGTGCTTGACCTCGACGAGCCACCGGGCGTTCGTCTCCGAGAAGAGGAGGAAATCGAACCGGATCGGGTCGAGGTGCTGGAGGTTGAGGGTCGCGCCGACGTCCCCGCCAAGACACATTTCCGCAACGGACACCGCCAACCCGCCCTGCGAGAGGTCGTGGCACGCGGCCACATCTCCTGCGGCGATCCCCGCCAACACTCCGTCAATCCCGCCGCGCAGCTGTTCGACGACCACATCCGGCGCGACGCCGCTCGTCCCGCCCGCCATTCGGAAGTATTCGCTCCCGCCCATCTCTTGGCGGGTCTCCCCGACGAGGTAGATCGGATTCCGGGCACCCTTGAAATCGGAAGTCACGCAGCGACGGAAGTCCTCGACGATCCCAACGCCCATCACGACCGGCGTTGGCGGGGACGGTCCCCGGACGCTCTCGTTGTACAGGCTCACGTTTCCGGACGGGATTGGAATGCCGAGCGCCTTGGCGGTAGTGCCGATGCCGCGAACGGTCTCCCGAAGGAACCCGAGCCGGTCGGCCTTCTCCGGGTTCCCGAAGTTGAGGCAGTTCGTGAGCGCATGGGGCCTCGCGCCGACCGCGACGAGGTTCCGGCACACCTCATCGACCGCGGACGCGCCCCCGCGAAACGGGTCGATCGCCGTGAATTGGGGGGTCGACGCGCATGCAATTCCCAGGGCTCGGTGGGATTCCACAAGCGGACGGACGACCGCCGCATCCCCGTGGCTCGACTTTCCGATTTTTCCATGGAGCGGCTTGATTACGGTCGACGCCCGGACCTCATGGTCGTATTGGCGGACGACGTACTCCCGGCTCGCGATGTTCGGAGAACCGAGGATGCGGAGCAACGCGGCGGCAGGATCATCGGGTTCGGGCGGGTACCGCTCCGGAGGGCGTGCCGCAGGGACCTTCGTCTCGAACGGCCTCTTGTACTCCGGTCCGCCCGTGTAGAACGCGAGGTCCATTTCGAGGACGACATCGCCCTTGTAGAGGACCCGCGCGGTCTTCCCGGGGACCGCGCGACCGATTGGCGCCGCCAACACGTCGTACAGGTCGCAGATCTCGAGGACGCGGTCGACGCGATCCGGCGGCACCGCCAACATCATCCGTTCCTGCGATTCGCTGACCCAGATCTCCCAGGGGGCGAGCCCTTCTTCTTTGAGCGGGACGCGCTCGAGGTGCACCTCCGCGCCGAGGCCGCCGTTCAGGGCCATCTCGCCGACGACGCAGCTGAGGCCTCCGCCGCCAAGGTCCTTCATCCCGTGGAGGAGGCCTTGCTCGGCCGCCGCCAAACACGCGTGGATGAGCGGTTCCTTGACGATCGCGTCGCCGATTTGGACCGCGCCCGCCGACCAGGCTTTCGCGGCATCCTCGGTGAGGTCCGCGCTCGCGTACGTGACGCCGTGGATCCCGTCGCGCCCCGTGCGCCCGCCACAGAGGACGAACACGTCGCCCGCCTGCGCGACGCGGTTCTTCTGAATCTGCGACTTCTTCGCGAACCCGACGCACCCGACGTTCACGATGACGTTGCCGACGTATCCTTCGTCGAACTGAATCAGCCCGGAAACGGTCGGGATGCCGACGCGGTTCCCGTAGTCTCGGATGCCGGACACGACCCCGCCAAAGAGGTACCGCGGGTGCTTGAGTCCCGCCGGGATTTTCTCGAAGGGATAGTCGAGGGGCCCGAAGTGGAGCGGGTCGCATAGCGCGATCGGTTGCGCGCCCATCGCGAGGACGTCGCGGAGAATCCCGCCGATCCCCGTCGTCGCGCCGCCGTACGGCTCCACGGCGCTTGGATGGTTGTGGCTCTCGATCCGGAGCGCGTACGCGTGGTCCGCGTCGAACTCGCAGACGCCCGCATCCCCGCGGTCGAGGACGTACGGCGCCTGCACGGGGAAGATGAACTCCTTCAGGAACACCTTTGAGGACTTGTAGCAGCAGTGTTCCGACCACGCCTGTCCCAGCGATTGGAGCTCGACGTCCGTCGGGTCCCGGTCTTCCTTTCGGAAGTAATCTTGGATCGTCTTCATCTCGTCGAGCGAGAGGGCGAGGCCCATCTCGCGGCTCACGCGCGCGAGGTCGTCATCGGAGGCGTCGCGCATGGAGACGTCCGTGATCGAGGAAGGGGTCTCGCGCCGCCGATACAGCTCACGCACGGGCCCGCCTCACGGCAAAACCATTCCGGCGTAATATAGGTTCTTTTGGCGGCGGCTGTGGACCTTCGACCGTGGGCGTCAATGGCGGCGTGCGAGCCGCATCTTCCGCCACCGCCCGAGAGTCGAGAGGGTGAGCGTCCCGCCGACGAGGATCACGATTCCGCCGCACCCCGCGGAGGCGAGCGGATCGACCGAGAACAATGGGTTGGCGGCTGGGTTTGGCGGTGCAAGCAGGAAGTTCACCGCCAGGGCGATCAGGGCGAGCCCAATGAGGAGTGGGGCGTAGATGCCGAGAAACTCGCGGACACGTTCGCGCACACGCGTTGCAACCGAGCGGGAGTTAAGAACTCAGCGACTCATCAAGCGAATGATCGCCTCGGCGGGCTCGCCGTTCGCTTCCTCAAGCGCCTTCAGGGCCTCCTCCTCGGACACGCCCGCCTTCTCCGCGACGAGCTGGACGTCCTCGTCCGGGATCACAACTTTGGCGGTCACCTTGGCGGGCGCGACGCCCTCCCGGTTCCGGATCAGCGGCTCGCCGACGACCTGCACGGTCTTCTGCCCTTGGATCGTCATCATCGAGACCTGGGCCTGCGTGAAGATGTACTCCTTCGTCGCGGTCCGAATCACGACCTCCTCGACGTCCGCGATCTCTTCCTGCTCGATCCCCATCCGCTTCATCATCTGCTTCATCTGCTTCGGGTTCATGCGGCCGCCGGGGATCATCGCGCGTCCCATCGCGGCGATTCCGATAAAGGTTGGCGTCTCCGCGGCGCTACCTTAATACGCGGGGCTCTCATCGGAATCCGTCCATGCGCGTCGCGGTCGTCTTCAAGGACCGTTGCCAGCCGAAGCGCTGCAACCTGGAGTGCATCCGCTTCTGTCCGCCGCAGCGCACGGGGACCGAAGTCATCTGGATCGACGAGGAGACGGGGAAGGCGGCGATCAGCGAGGAAACCTGCATTAGCTGCGGGATCTGTCTTCCGGCGGGGGTGCCGATTTCGACCCTCAATGGGATGAAGCCGATTGAAGAGGTTTGCGAGGGCGACCGGGTACTAACCCACCGAGGGCGGTACCGGAAGGTCACCGGGGTGATGAGGCGCCCGTACAGCGGGCCCCTGTACCGCATCTGGACAACAGGGCAGACGGACCCGCTCGAGGTGACGGAAGAGCATCCGGTCTTGGCGGTGGTCCGTCCCACGTACAAGGCGGGAAAGCGCCCTCGGAAGGAGCGCGGGGAACTGCGATGGGTTCGCCCGGCCGAACTTAAGCAAGGCGATTACACTGTACGGCCCAAACCTCACGAGATCGTGCGGGAGCGATGGGAGGTTCCAGTCCCAGTCCTATTGCACGGAGGCAGGTATCCCGTCTGGGGCGAGCAAATTGTTGCCTTGCCTCTGCATCCGAATCTGGCGAGGCTTGTCGGGTATTACCTCGCTGAGGGTAGCGCGGACGACCGGAGGGTCGTCTTCTCATTCCACGAGAAAGAGCGAGAGTCTCTCGACGACGTTCATGCACTCGTAAAGGAATTCTTTTCCCTCAACGGCAAGGAGTATCAGGGGAACGGGCATGGCCGAAATGTTCGCTACGACTCCGTTTTCCTCACTCGTGTCATGAAGAGCTTGGGCGATGGATGCGACACGAAGCGCGTCCCTGCGGCGTTCATGACTGCACCCCCGGAGGCGCGGGTAGAGATCGTCAAAGGGCTCTGGCGAGGCGACGGGCATCTCGAGCCGCGCCGCCACTACTTCAGCTACAGCACGACATCGCCCCACCTTGCCTACCAAGTGCAGGAATTGCTCGCCAGCCTCGGCGTCGTGGCGGGGATGACGAGCGGGGAGCCCGAGGGCAAGCTTCGTGCCTACACACTCGTCGTGACCGCGCAGTATGCCGACCTGATGGCCACCTACATGGGAATCGACTTCGTGGAGCGGCGGAACCGGACGGCAAGCCACTACATCGATGACAAGGAATTCGTTTACATGCCGACGCGTCGAATCGAAGTTCGCCCCGTGCAGGGGCTCACGGTCTACAACCTTGAGGTGGAGGAAGATCAGACATACGTGGCGGCGGGTCAACTGGTTCACAACTGCGTCGTAAAATGTCCGTTCGACGCGATCCGGATCATCGGCCTTCCCGAGCCGTTGAAGGAGGACCTCGTCCATCAGTTCGGCCGCAACGCGTTCCGCCTCTTCCGACTGCCCGCCCCGCGAAAGGACGGGATCACGGGCGTCCTCGGTCCGAACGGGATCGGGAAGACGACCGCGCTCTCGATCCTCTCGGGCCAGCTCGTCCCGAACCTCGGCCACTACCGCCGGAAGAAGCCGTACTGGGACGACGTGCTCGCGTACTACAAGGGCACGGACCTCCACGACTACCTGAAGAGGCTCTCCGAGGGGAAGCTTCGGACCGCGACGAAGCCGCAGTACGTCGACAAGCTCTCGAAGGTGTACAAGGGGCAAGTCCGTGCGCTCTTGAAGAAAGTCGACGAGGCGGGCCGCGTCGGGGATGTGACCGAGGCCCTGAACATGTCCTCGTACCTCGACCACGACATCGCCACGCTCTCCGGCGGGGAGCTCCAGAAGGTCGCGATCGCCGCGACGATGCTCAAGGACGCGAACGTCTACTTCTTCGACGAGCCGTCCTCGTACCTCGACATCTATGAGCGGCTCCGGGTCGCGCGGGCGATCCACGAACTGGCCGCGCGGAAGCAGGTCGTCGTCGTCGAGCACGATTTGGCGGTGCTCGACTTCCTCGCCGACCACGTCTACCTCCTGTACGGGAGCGAGGGCGCCTACGGCATCGTCGCGCAGCCCCGGCCGGTGAGGACCGCGATCAACGTCTACCTGCATGGAATGCTCAAGGAGGAGAACATCCGGTTCCGGGACCGGCCGATCGCGTTCGAAGTCCGCCCGCCACGCGCGGACTGGAAGGGGGAGACCCTCGTTACGTTCGACGGCCTCACGAAGACGTACGACGAGTTCACGCTCGAGGTCGAGGGCGGCCGTCTGCGCAAGGGCGAGGTCGTCGGGGTCGTCGGGCCGAACGCCACGGGGAAGACGACGTTCGTCAAGCTCTTGGCGGGGGTGGAGAAGCCCACGAGCGGGACCGTCGAAGGAAAGTGGGCGGTCTCGTACAAGCCGCAGTACCTCGAGTCGAATTACGAGGGCACCGTCCGAGAGCTGTTCGTGAACGCGGTCGGGAAGAAAGCGGAATCCGGGTACTTCGAAACGGAGATCGCGGAGCCGCTGAAGATCCGGACGATGATGGAGCGGGACGTCTCGTCGCTCTCTGGCGGGGAACTGCAGCGCGTGGCCGTGGGGCTGACGCTCGCGCGGGACGCGGACATCTACCTGCTCGACGAGCCGTCCGCGTACCTCGACTCGAACCAGCGCATGGAGACCGCGAAGACGATCCGGCGCGTGATGGAGAAGGAGGGGAAGACGGGTCTCATCGTGGACCACGACGTGTACTTCCTCGACCTCGTGAGCGACTCGATCATGGTCTTTGGCGGGGAGCCGGGGGTACGCGGCTCGGGGCGCGGGCCGTTCGACATGCGGACAGGGATGAA
>VBMQ01000021.1 GCA_005878375.1 Methanobacteriota archaeon
AACGAAGCGGAGCAAGCGTACAACAAGGCGGCGGAGTTGGACAAGGACAACGCGTCCTTCTACTACTCGGAGTTCGCGGTCCACTACCGGAACAAGGCACCCGTGGTCATGGAGCAGTTCCTCGACGACAAGACGCGCGACATGATCGCGCAGAAGTCCCTGAGCTACGTGCTCAAGGCCCTGAACATGGAGCGGGACGAGGCGAAGCGCCTCTTGTAGGGCTACCGCCGACCGGCGATTGGGTTCGCGCGCTTGCCCGCGCGGCACGACTCGCACAGTTGGCGGGAGGGTTCGAGGTGCACCACGCAGGTCGGGCGCCCACACTGGAAGCAATTCGAGACCGCGGGCCGGGGACACAAGTGGCACATCCCGACGAGCATCGGGCGGCGCACGGTCCCGCGGGGGCCTTAAAGGCATCGAGCCGATTTCGTCACGGCGCCCGAAGTTCTCCAAGGGTCGCCACGCGCTCGGCGACCGCGTCGTGCTTGTGGATGGACTCTTCGCTGTCGCTTTTCACCTTGACGAGCACGTCGTCGGGCAGGTCCTTGTACTTCTGCAACACGCGAGCAAGGACCTCCCGCACCACGTCCTCGACGAACCGCGGTCGAGCGTGGGCCATCTCGACGAGCCGGCCCTCGTCGGGCCGCTTGAGGACCTCATAGGTCGGGGCGCTCATCGACGATTCAACAATCCCGATGAGGTCGTCCGCCTCGAGGTCGAACCCTTCCGGCTCCTCGAGGACCAAGGACGTCCGGTTCCTCTGGTTGTGGGTGATGATCGGCAAGTCCTTCAGGGTCGCGTATGCGGGGTTCTCCTCGCGAATCGTCTCCATCGCGCACGGACATGCGGTCATTCCCACCGCCTCGATGCCGATCGACTTGCGAACTTCAATGCGGCGCCCGCGATGGGCGAGCGAGCGAGCGACCAGCTTGTAGGGCTCGAGGCTCGGTCGACCCATAGGCGTTATCTTTTCGAGAAAGTAGTCGGACCTCGCCCACACCTCGCCGTCCGACGCGTATGGGTGCTTTTCGAGGAGCTTGACGCTCAACTTCGCCACGAGATCCTCGAGGGAGTACGCCGGGTTCCGGACCCCTTCGTCCACGATCTCCCCGATCGCCTCGAGGTTCCGGGAGAGGTGGGCCCCCCGCTGGTCCTCCGGGAGGTCCACGAACATTTCGAACGTCGTCGTCATCGTGACGACCTTGTTCGGTCGAGCGATCTGCACGGGCTTGATCACCCCCGTCACTCCGACTTTCGTGAGGCGAAAGCCGTTTTCGATTCGTCTGCTCTGTACGTCCGGGATGTCCGGCCCCCCGCACGCCTAGACTTGGCTTCCATTTAAACGTTCAGCCGCGGTCATTCGCCGACGAGCTGGACGACGACTTCGCGCTTCCGAGACCGGATGTCGAGCTCGAAGAGGACGATATGTTGCCACGCGCCGAGCAACGGCTTCCCCTCCCCGAAGGGCAGCGTGACGGACGAGCCGAGGACCGTGGACCGCACGTGGCTGTGGCCATTCGCGTCTCCGCCCCCGACGTTGTGGGCGTATCGACCGTCGTGGGGCGCCAGGCGCTCGAGGGCCACGGGGATGTCTGACTCCAGGAGGCCGGGCTCGGACTCGGTCGCGGCGACCGCGCAGGTACTGCCCGCGACGAAGACGACCGCGATTCCCTCCTTCAGCCCGGAGGCGCGGACGATCCGTGTGACCCGGTCCGTGATGTCGATCGCCTGGAGTTCTTCTTTGGTCTCGATTGAGAACGTCTCGCGGCGGGTCGGCATGAGACCGCGAACCGCGACACCGCCAAAAGGAGCTTGCGCTCGGATGTGTTCGTTTTCAAGAAGGGGAAAGAAAAGGGCGGCAGCGGGAGCCACCGCCCTGGTTGGGGGGGAGGAGTTCAGCGTAACCCGATGAACCCGCCGGAGTCGAACGCGACCGGCTCGAAGTTCGAAGCGGCCTCGACGACCGGGGTCGCGACCTCGACGGGCATCTGCTCCGGCGCGCTCGCGACGTCCCTTGCGACGGTTTCGATCTCGTCGAAGAGGGACGTGTATGCGGAGGCGGACACGTTCTCGACGACGCCCTCGATGATCGTCATGACCACGCGGTTCACGAAGTCGAACCCCTGCGAGAGGGTCAGCTCCGTGCCCAGGCGCGCGAGGTTGTTGTTGTCAATGATTACGACGGAGTCGCACGTCGCCTTCAGCCGGGCCAGTCCTTCCTCGACCGCGGCGCCCCGCCCTTCGACAAGGAACGGGACGATCGCGATGCCGACTGTGTGGGCGCCCGCGTCCCGGGCCGCGCCCGCGAGGACGGGAGTGACGCCGGTTCCCGTCGCGCCCCCGAGCCCGGCCACGAGGAACACGATGTCCGCGCTCGTCGCGGACTGGAGAAGGTCCCGGCATGCCTCCGCGGCGTACGCCGCCAGGATCGGGTCGCCATCGACCGCGACGCCCTGCGCGAGGAGGATTCGGACGTCGGCCCGAGTGCGTTCCAGGGAGCCCGGGTCGGTGTTCACCGCGAGCGTCTCGACGCCGGCGAGATTCTTCTCGTACACCTGGCTCACGACGTTGCAGCCCGCGCCGCCGCATCCCGCGACGACGATCCGAGGCTCCACTCCCCCGTCGGTCCCTGCAACGACGCCCTCATCCGCGCTCTCCCTGGGTACCATGCTTTGCCCTCCGCGCTCGGCTCCGTCTGCCCCGACCCCGCCGGGGCTCGTTGGGAGCCAGGCGGCCCGCCGGTCTTCAGGTGGTGTGCATCCCATCCCTTCTGACGGCTTCGCGAGCGTTACCCCGCGTTGGATGCGGACCGCCTGGCTCTCCGGACGTCTCCCCGCGTCGTCACTTCGTCACGACCTCGTCGCGGTCGCGCATCTTCACTTCGACGCGCTCACCCTTCGCCTTCTGGAGCTCCGTCTTGTGCTCCTCGAAGGCCTTCACGGTCTCCGCGCTGGCGAAGCGGTCCCGAAGGACTCCGACGATCGCGTCCTGGCGGTCGTTGAAGTAGCCACTCGACACCAGGTGGTCGATGGACTCGAGGACCCGGACAGGGATCCTCAGGGTCACCGTGTTTCCGCCCTGGGTCACGTTCTCGATGAACGCTTGGACGGCATCCCGGCACAACTGACTGCGGTTCCGGAAGTCCGGATGGGACTCGAGGAACGCATCGATCAGTTGGAGGTTGTCCTTCTCCAACCGCAGCGTTATCCGGCCGTTGTCGTCGTCGTCCATGTTCGGGTCCACCTCGCCGCGCCGAGTATGACGAGAGTCATACCGAGTTTCAGGCACGTTGAGACGTTCTGTCGCCCGGATTCTTCAGTCGCTATAAATAGGTTTTGTCAAGAATATGACGAGATATGACAACGAGTCGAAGACCGCCGGTCGTGGGTCGCCGCAGGATATTTATATTTCGAGGAGGATAATTTTTCTGGCTGATGGGCAGGATTGCCGCCAACACCAAAGCTTTTACCGACCCATCCTCTAGCCCGCGAATGTGTCCGCCCCTCCCTATGAAACCCACGCGGTCGAGCGGAAGTGGCAGCGGGTGTGGGAGGACAAGGGCGTCTACCGGGCGAGGGCTGCGCCGGCGCGGCCAAAGTTCTTCGCAAACGTGCCGTACCCGTACATGAACGGTTATCAGCACCTCGGGTTCGCGGTGCCGTTCCTCCGCGCCGAGTTCTTCAGCCGGTACAAGCGGATGACGGGGCACAACGTCCTGTTCCCACAGGCGTTCCACTGCACGGGATTGCCCATCCTCGGGGCGGCGGAGCGGATCGCGGAGGGCGAGCCCGTCCAGGTCCAAATCCTCCGCGACATGGGCATCCCCGAGGCGGAGATCCCTGCGTTCCGGGACCCAATCCATTGGATCGAGGTCTTCCCGGAGGCGGCGGCTTTGGGTGCCGCCGTGGACTGGTCCCGGTTGTTCATCACGACGAACCTGAACGCACCCTACGACGCGTTCGTGCGCTGGCAGTTCCGGAAGCTCAAGGAAAAAGGGTACGTCCAGCTTGGCAAGCATCCCGTGATTTGGTGCCCCAAGGACGAGGCCCCGATTGGCGACCACGACCGCCTCGAGGGGGAGGGCGTGCAGCCCGTCGAGTTCACCCTGCTGAAATTCCCGATCGCGAACGCTTTCCTCGTCGCCGCCACGTTGCGGCCGGAGACCGTCTTCGGCCAGACGAACCTTTGGGTGGATCCTGAAGCGACGTACGTCAAGGCGGAAGTCGACGGCGAATCTTGGGTCGTCAATCCACGCGCGGCGGACAAGCTCCGCGAGCAGGGCCACGCGGTTCGTGTGGGCCCCACGCTGACCGGAAAGGATTTGATCGGAAAGGAGGCGGTTGCGCCCGGCCTCGATCAGCCGATCCTCGTCCTTCCGAGCCGGTTCTTGGATCAGGGACGGGGAACCGGGATTGTCACCAGCGTGCCTTCCGATGCCCCGGACGATTGGATGGCCCTCAAAGACCTCAAGGCGGACGCCGCCCAAATCGGCGCGCTGGGGCTCGACCCCGCCCGCATCGCGGCGATCCAGCCGATTCCGATTATCCAGAGCGAGGGGTGGGGACCGCTGCCCGCCGTCGAAATCTCCGATCGAATGGGCATCGAGAGCCAGATGGACCGCGAAAAGCTCGAGGCCGCGAAGGCGGAGATCTACCGCACAGGGTACTACACGGGCGTGATGACCGCAGCCGCGGGAGAGTTCGCGGGGGTCAGGGTGGAAGAGGCGAAGGAACGGATCAAGGCGCGATTGCTGGAGAGCGGTCAGGCGGCGACGCTGTGGGAGCCCGCGGACCCCGTCGTGTGCCGATGCGCGACTCCCGCGATCGTGAAGATCGTCGACAACCAGTGGTTCCTGGTGTACGGGAATGCAGAGTGGAAGCGCGCGGCCCACGCGGCGCTCGACCGACTCGTGTTCTTCCCAGAGGCCGTCCGAAAGCAGTTCCACTACACGATCGACTGGCTCCGCGATTGGGCGTGCGCACATCACCGGGGACTGGGGACACAGCTGCCTTGGGACGACCACTGGGTCATCGAGTCCCTGTCCGACTCCACGGTCTACATGGCGTACTACACGATCGCCCACGCGCTCCAGGACGGAAAGCTCCGTTCCGAGGTCCCGTGGGCCAAGGCGTTGACGGACGCGTTCTTTGACTACGTGCTGCTGGGGTCCGGGAATGCGGGGACCGTCGCAGCGCAGGTCGGCACGGACGCAAAGCTCGTCGAGCACCTCCGCAAGGAATTCTTGTACTGGTACCCGTTCGATCTCCGGAACACGGGCAAGGACCTCGTGCAGAACCACATGACATTCTGCGTGTTCAACCACGTCGCCTTGTTCCCGCCCGAGCAGACGCCGCGTGGATTCGGGATCACGGGGTTCGTGCGCCTCGGCGGCCGGAAGATGTCGAAGTCGAAGGGGAACGTGTGGTACCTGCGCGTCGCCCTCGAGGAGTGGGGCGCGGACGTCGTCCGGATGATGGTCGCGAACGCGGGGGGCGGGATGGACGACCCCAAACTCGACCTCGAGTTCGCGGAGGTCGCGCGCGGCCGTCTCGCCGGCTGGCATGCGTTCGCCACCGCGAAGGGGGAAGGGGCGGACGCCCCGACGCCGCTCGACCCGTGGTTCTTGTCCTCGCTCAACCGATCGGTCGCGCTGACCCGGGAGGCGATGCAGGCCATGGAGTACCGGATCGCCCTTCGCACTGGGTTCTTCGACCTCCAAGCCGCGTGGGACTGGTATCGGGCCCGGGTCGGCGTGCCCAACCGCCAAATCCGCGACCGGTTCGTCGAGACGCAGACGAAAATCTTGGCGGTGTTCGCCCCCCATGTCTGCGAGGAAGTGTGGCAACGGATCGGGCGCTCGGACTTCGTCGTCACGGCCTCGTTCCCGGAGGCACGCGCCTCTGAAGTCGACGTGCGGGCGGAGGCGTCCGAAGCGTTCGTTCGACGCGTCTTGGACGACGCTCGAGAGATCCTGAAGGTCACCGGTATCGAGCCGAAGGCGCTCACGCTGATCATCGCCCCTCCGTGGATGCGGGAGGCATCGGCGCTGGCGGCTTCCCTCGCGCGAGAAGGACCGGTGACCATGAGCTCGTTCATGGAGCGGGCGATGGGGGTGGGGTCCCTTCAGGGGAGGCCGAGCGAGTTGGCGGGCCTCGCGAAAAGGCTCGTGGAAGACGTGTCGCGGGCGCGGCGGGAGGATCTCGACCGTCTCGCGATGGTCTTCGACGAGCGCGCCTACCTTGAGGCGGCGCGCCCGTTCCTTGAGCGACAGTTCCGGTGCGCCGTCGCCGTCCGTGAAGCCGGCGAGCCTGGGCTCGTCGATCCGAAGGGAAAGGCGCGTTCCGCGATGCCCGGCAGGCCCGCGATCTACGTGGAGTGAGGCGACGTGCCCCTGCGGCTCCCCCTGAAGCGGAAGGCGAGCGCGGACGCCGAGGTTCCCTTCCGGCGGCGTACCCCGCCAACCCCGCAGGCCACGCGATTGATGCGCGTCTCGCTGGGCGCCGGCGTCCTCTTCGTCGTCGTACTCGGGGTGGTCTTCGTGCCGATTGCCCTTCGATACGGGGAGGTGAAGCCTCCCGTGCTGGTCCTGGGGCTGGTCGGTCAAGGTCCGCTCGTGGTCGAGGTCGTGAGCGCGAGCGCTCCGTTCGCTCTGGGTACGTATCGCGCGTGGGTGAACGAGACGAACGCGAACGGGTCTCGGCTCAACTTCAATGTCGATCCGCTCGCGGCGAACACGACGTGGTACGGTGCCGTCACGTACACGGACACCGACGGAGATGGGACGGTCTCCGCCGGGGATCGGTTCACGATTCCGCCGCAACCCGGGAGCGGTTGGTCGTATGAGTTGTCGATTTTCAATTCCGTCCGGGACCGCGGCGCCGTCCCGCCGTGCCCGTGCGCGGTCGGTCAACTCCGATTTCCCTGAGGACGATATGTTTATGCGCGGGTCGTGGTTCGCTCGCCCCCGCCGGGCCCGTAGCTTAGCTAGGTAGAGCGATCGGCTCTTAACCGATAGGTCGAGGGTTCGAATCCCTCCGGGCCCGTCTCCCGGGGGATACCGTGGCGCGCAACCTGTATTTCATCGGCACCGCCGGATCGGGGAAGAGCACGCTCACGCACGCGTTCCGGACGTGGATGGAGTCGCAGGGGCTCGACGCGGTCTCCGTGAACCTCGACCCAGGCGCGGACCGGCTCCTGTACGAGCCGGAGGTGGACATCCGGGATTGGATCCGGCTCGACGAAGTGATGGAGCAACACGGGCTTGGCCCGAACGGGGCGCAGGTCGTGGCCGCGGACATGTTGGCGCTCAACGCGAACGAGGTCGGGCGGGTGCTCGAGGGATTCGAGACGAGCTACTTCCTGATCGACACGCCGGGTCAGATCGAGCTCTTCACGTTCCGCGAGGCGAGCCGCGTGATCATCGACACGTTCGGGCGTGAGGACACCGCGCTCGTGTACCTCAACGATCCGGCGCTCGTGAAGCATCCGTCGGGATACATCTCCGCGATCCTCTTGGCGGCGACGACTCAGTTCCGGCACGGCGTCCCGTTCGTGAACGTGCTGAGCAAGTCCGATCTCCTCACCCCGGAGGAGCTCGAGCAGGTCGTGAAGTGGTCTCTCGATCCCTTCGCCCTGTACGACGCCCTCGTGAAGGGGGACGTGACGCCGAAGACGAGCCTCGACGTCTCGTTCTTCGAGAGCCTCGAGACGATTGGGGTGTACAAGCGCCTCCATCCAATCTCCGCCGAGACGCTGTTTGGGTTCGAAGAGATCTACGGACAGGTGCAGCAGGTGTTCGAAGGCGGCGAGGACTTGCGGCCCGACTGAGGTCTACGCGAGCTCGAACTGCGCGAGGATGTCCGGGTGTCGTTCTCGCAGACGCTCGAAGATGGTCGCCGCGGACACGCGCTCGAGGGGCACGTCGGCGATTGCACGAATGATGCGGCTGATCGTCGCATCGTCCATCTTGAGGAGCCGTTCCTTGATCATGTAGTTTCGACATAGCTGCTCCTCGATTCGTGCCCGCCACCGTCGCTCGTACCGCTCAAGGAAGGTCGAGGAATAGTCCGCCGCGAGGAGCGCCTCTCCGGCGACCTCCCCGGCGAACTTCCCCGCCAAACACGCGTTCAGGATGCCGCCCCCCGTGACGGGGTCAATCATTCGCGCCGCATCGCCGACGAGCATGAGCCCGTCAGTCGTGGTTCGTTCCAGCGGCAGCGACACGCTAACGGCGCCCGCGATTTCTTGGAGGACTTGCCCGCGGGCGAGGGCGGGGTGCGCGGCGAGGAACCGGTCGAGGTAGAGCTTCGCATCTCCGCGTTCCCGGACCAGGGATAGGTTGACGCCCAGCCCGACATTGGCAATGTCTTCCCCCTTCCAGAAGACCCAGGCGTATCCACCCGGTGCGCACGATCCGAGGTAGAAGTCGTCGTACGTCGGGTCCCCTCCAACGTCGACCATCGTGTATTCGAGGCATGCGTCGATGTCACGCATCTTCAGGTGCGTGGCAAGGCCAGCCCAACGTCCGACCTGCGATTCGAATCCGTCCGCGCCGATGACAACGTGGGCTCGGATGTCCAACGTGCGCCCCATGTGCTCACACCGGGCGCCCACGATCCGGCCACCCTCCGTGAGCAAACCGACGGCGCTCGTCCGGATCCGGATTTCCGCGCCCGCGCGGGCCGCCTCCGCAGCGAGGTACCGGTCGAACAGTCCGCGATCGACAGTGTATCCGACTTCGTTCCCCGCCATCGCCGCGTCGACTGTCAGACACGTGCCATCGGGCGCAAAGACCCGCGCGCCTTGGACCTCTCGCTGCACGAACTTTGGGCTCGGCGGGATGCCGATTTCCTGGAGCCAGTCTTTCGCGATGCCCTCGCCACATCGGATCGGGACACCGATCTCCGCGCGCTTCTCGATCAGCACCGTGCGGCACCCGGAGCGGGCGGCGAAGCGGGCCGCGGTGCTCCCCCCGGGACCTGCCCCGATTACGAGGACGTCGTACGCGTCCATGCGCCGTCAGCCCACGGCCCGCTAATAAAGGTTGCACGCTAGGATGTGCGGGAACGTGTGCGGTAGTCCGTCTGAAGCTCCTTCATCGTCCGAGTCTTGCCGGGGCCAGCCTGCGGTAGCTCAGAAACGAGCACGACGTCGTGCACGTGCGCGAGCAGCGGGTTCAGCCTCTCCTTGATGGCCCGTTCGAATTCCGTGCGCAGCTCGTCCCTCAATTCCTTGGATTTGACTTTGGCAACGTCCCGCGGCACCGCGTACACGACCAGCGAGGCTTGTCCGGTACCTTCTATGTCAACCGCGATTGGTTTGGCGTCGTACACGTAGGGGTTTGCGAGGACCGTGCGGATCTCTTCCGAACTCGTCTTGACTCCGTTGATGTTGATTGTGTCGTCCGCTCGTCCGAGGTGTCGGAAGAACCCACCGCCAAGCCGCTCGATTCGGTCGCCATGGCGGCGCAGCATCTCCCCGTGAGGCCCGGCGGGGACCCCCGCGTAGTACTCTTCTTCGTTGTCGTAGTTGAGGAGCTTGTTCGAGAGGCCGATGGAAGGCGGGATGAGGAAGACCTCCCCTCGGTCCGCAACCTTGTCTCCGTCGAGGATCACGAGGTCCATGCCCATCGCCGGCGTAGTGAACGTCGCGGGGGCGCACGGTTGGAGCAGAGTCCCCGTGAGATATCCGCCGCCGACCTCGGTTCCACCGCAGTACTCGATGATTGGCTTGTACCCCGCCAGGAACATGAGGTACAGCATCTCATCTGGGGTGGAAGGTTCCGCGGTTGAGCTGAACAGTCGCACCCGGCCCCAGTCGAGGCCCTCCATCGCGCGGGAGTCCATCCACGCGCGCACGAGCTTCGGGACGACCCCGAGCATCGTGACGCCGGCCTCTTCCACGAACTTCCCGAACTCGCGGGACTGCGGGTCACCGACGTACAGGGCCATCGTCGCCCGGTTCACCAGGCTCGCATACGTGAGCCAGGGTCCCATCATCCACCCGAACGAGGTGGGCCACGCCAGCACGTCCATGCTGTGAACGTCGTGGTGGAAGTAGGCATCGGCCGCCGACTTGATTGGCGTCATGTGGGTCCACACGATCGCCTTCGGGTCTTTCGTCGTCCCCGAGGAGAAGAGGATGTTCGTCGCGTCGTCCGGGCGACAAGGAGCCGGTTCGAACGACTCGCGCCCGAGGAATTCGTCCCACGCGCGGTCCTGCGCGCGTACGATCTTCGCGGTCTCGCGGCCTGGCGGGGGAAGCACGATCGCGGGAGGGCCATCGGCCCGAACGACCTTGTCGTAGACGGGGAGGTCCTTACCCGCCCTTCGATACGACTCCGTCGTAAAGACAGCCTTCGCCTCACCGATCCGAGCACGCTTCTCGAACTCCTGCGGCGCCGATGCATCCGCGATCCCGACGATCGTTCGCCCCGACAAAATGGTCCCGAGGTAGACGGCCACCGATTCCGGCGTCATTGGCATGTAGATCGCCACGCGCCCGCTCCGCGGGACACCCATCGCCTCCAGTCCGTTCGCGACGCGGCCGCAGAGCCGCCGCAGCTCTCCGTATTTGATTGCGCGAGACGTGTCGCCTTCGCTCTGGGAAACGATCGCGACCTTGCCCGGGTCCGCACCGAAACAGCTCTCTGCGATGTTCATCGTTGCCCGGGGAAGCCAGACCGGTTCCGTGGGAGAGGATCCGGCGTCGAAAATTCGCGCGGGTTCTTCATGGAACACGATGCCGAGGCGACGGATGATGTCCGCCCAGAATTCCTCGCGATGCTCGATGGACCAGCGGTGTACATTGGCGTAGGTCGAAGTGCGCAGCGCCTGCGCGAGCCCTGTGAGATTCGTGGCTGATTCGGCGAGCTCGGGCGGCACCCACGCGGGCCCGGGGCCGCTCACCGCCGGCCTCTTGTCGTACGATCGTTTGTAAAGCCTGCGGTGGGCCTCGAACGCCCACCGCCATCGGGCATCAGTCATGAGGATTCGCTGGATCTCGATCCACGCGCGAGTCTGTTCCGTCGGATTTCGGAGGTTGTGCTTTAGATAGACGGCACCTACGCGCTTTTCGAGGTCGCGCCGGGCGTCGTCTTCGAGGCCCGAGTCATCGAGGTTCGCCGGAGCGCTCGACGCCATCCGCGGCAGAAGCTCGCGATGCGGCTTAAGCGTGCGCCGCGCGACTTGATGCCCGGGCATGGCCCTTGTGGTCATGAGACAGCTGACACGTGACCTCGTGTCCCGGCCTTCCATTCGGTTCGTCGGACTGTTCTCAAGGTCGATTTCGATTCTGGCGGGCGAGCTTATTTATCAGCCCGCCACTCGAGAGTGGATCATGCGTTGGCCCTGGGACCCGCGTCCGCCCATGGAGTCCGCGGACCGCCGCCAGGAGGTCCTACTCCTCATCTCGAAGCGGCTCAAGGAATGCGAGGACGCGCTCCGCACCGACCCTCAGGACGTTGATGCGCTCTTCACCCGCGGGGTTTTTCTCGCTCGGATCGGCGAGTACTGGCGCTCGCTCGAATGCCTGAACCAAGTCACGGAGATTAACGCCGGATATCCCGGCGTGTGGCATCTGAAGTCGTCCTTGTACGCGCGGGTCGGGGACCAAGGGGCCGCGCGGCAATGCCGGGAACGCGCCCAAGCCGAGTGACCGCGCGGGAAACGTCTTTACCGGCTCGATCCATCCGGCGGTGTGCTGGCCCGCGGCTCAGCGACGCTCGTCCTCTCGCCGCTCGTCGCGACTGCCGCGTTCATGGGGGCCGCGATCCTTTTGGAAGAGCCGCGCCTCCTCTATCCCGGCTTGCCTCTGGGGATTGCATTCTTCTTCCTGCTCGTGTTCTTCCGCGACCCGGATCGGGTACCCGGTCCCGGCATCGTGAGCCCCGCCGACGGGAAAGTTCTCGAGGCGGATCCGGACACCGGTCGCCTCACGGTGTTCATGGCCCTCACGGACGTCCACGTGAATCGTGCGCCTCTCGATGGCCGCGTCGTAGACGTCGTGAGGACGAGCGGAGCACACGCTCCCGCCTACCGCCCGGAGGCGCGCCGGAACGAGCGAGTCGAAACGCTGCTTGAGACGGCCGTCGGTCCAATTCGGGTGGCTCAGATTGCGGGGACGATCGCGCGACGCATCGTCCCATACCGCCGGGAGGGCGACAGGGTCAAGAAGGGCCAGCGCATCGGGATGATTCGCTTTGGCTCGCGGGTGGAGATGACATTGCCGAAGCGCGCTCGGTTCATCGTCGACGTGGGTGATCGTGTGCGCGCGGGGGAGACGACGGTGGCGGAGGTCGTGCGTGACGATCGTCGCTAAGGAGAACGTGGCGGACGCGCTCACCTTGGGGAACGCGCTCGCCGGGTTTCTCGCGATGACGTACGTCGCGGATGGGCGATTCACCGCGGCCGCGCTCCTCGTGTTCTTGGCGGCGCTGCTGGACGGCCTCGACGGGTATGCCGCGCGACGGTTCGGGACGCGGAACGATCGCGGCCGCTTTGCGGATGCCTTCGCGGACGCAATCTCGTTCTCCCTCGCGCCGGCGCTCTTCCTCTATGCCCTCCTCTACGACCCCGCGCGCGGGAGCGCGTGGACGGACCTGTCGAACGCGTTGGCGGTCATCGCGAGCACGTTGGTCGCTGCGTTCGGCGTCCTACGATTGATGCGATTCGCAGAGGCGGATTTCCCCCGCCAAACCTTCCGCGGACTCCCCACCCCCGCGAGCGCAATCTTCGTCGTGAGCGGCGCGCTCCTCTTCGGCCCCTCGCCATGGAACCTCATCGCATCGTACCCGATGGTCGTGGTGACGAGCGCGCTCCTGTCCTCGGCCCTCATGGTCACCGAGCTGCCCTATCCGAAGGTGGGCGACAGCATTCGGACGTTCGCGGCGATCGGGAGCGCCGTGACCGTGATTCTCGTGCTCCCCGCCATCTACCTGCGCGGCGGGGCGGCTTGCACATTGGGCCCCGCAGGCTGCCCGGTGATCGAGCTGCCGCTCTTCGCCGCGGCGGTCGGCCTCCTCGTCACGTACATCATCGGAGGACCTGTGTATGTCCGGATTGGATCCCGCGAAAAAGTGGTTTCGGTGCAGTGACCGCGAACGCGCCGCCTTCGAGGCGGGCATCAAGATGGGCTCGGTCTACCACCAGTACGTGGGCGCGCCGGTGAACGCGTCGAACGTCGAGGCCCTCGAGCGCGCGATCGAGGCGGGCGTGCGCGTGCAACCGTTCGTCGACGACGTTCGGGTGCGGATCGACCGGTCGAAGATCCGGGCGAAGCGGGGTGCGCCGTACAAGTACTACAGCGTGACGGGAGACATGCTCGACGTGTGGGTGCGCGTGAAGTACGCGGACGCCGTCGCCGAGTGCGCGATGGCGTACGTGCCCGAACTGCGTTATCCGTTGATGCGCGTCGTCGACCTTCGCGAAGGATGACGGGCGTTTCCTCGATACTTTAATCCGGAACCGTCTCATGCGCCGGCGGCCATGGCGCCTCCGGGGGCGAACGAGTTGGAAGCGGGGGAGTCGGTCCCCGAGGTCGAGGTCAAGTTCCGCCGCGACCTGAGCCTCCTTGACATCACGATGATCGGCCTCGGGCCGACGATCGGAACGACGATCTTCTACCTTGTCGGCCCCGGCATCCTCACGGCCGGTCCGTCGCTCCTCCTCGTCTTCGTCCTCAATTTCGTCGTCACGATCTTCACCGCGCTCGCCTACATCGAGCTCGGGTCCGCGTTCCCGGAGACGGGCGGCGGCTATCTCTGGATCAAGACGGCGTTCAAGGGCCCCTTCGGCTTCCTCGGTGGGTGGATTTCCTGGTTCGGGCACTGTATCGTCGGCGCGTTCTACACCGTGACCTTCGGCCTGTCGCTGGCGCTCTTCCTGAACCAGTCGGGCCTCTTGTCCGGGGCCTCGGACTTCGAGAAATCGCTCATCATCAAGGGCGCCTCGCTTGCCGTCCTGGCGGTGTTCATCTTCGTGAACTACCGAGGGGCGAAGGCAACCGGGCGCTCGAGCATCGCGATCACCGTGGTGCTCCTCGCCGTCATCCTGCTCTTCGTCGTCTTCGGTCTCACCTGGTGGGGGAGAAACCCTTCCGCGTCCTCGAACCTGAGCCCGTTCTTCGAGAGCGTGTCCTCCTATCCATCGGCGGTCGTCGTGCTGATGGCCATGGGGCTCACGTTCATCGTGTTCGAGGGATACGAGATCATCGCGCAAACCGGGGAAGAGACCCGCAACCCGATGAAGGACATCCCGCGGGCCCACTTCTTGACGTTGACGATCGCGACCGTCGGGTTCCCCGGCGTGCCTACGAACCCAATCGACGCGAGCCAAGTGACGCTCGTCCTCGTCGCACAGCGAACATTCCCCTCTCCGCTCCTGGGACTCTTGGACATCACTGTCGGTGTGCTCGTTGGGTCTTTGGCGGCGGTGCCCTCTCTGATCTTCTCCTCGTCCCGCGTCGCGTTCTCGATGGGTCGTGGCGGGGACATGCCCCGCTTCTTCTCCCGTCTCCACCCGAAGCACCGGACGCCGAAGAATGCAATCCTTGCGAGCGGGCTCATCATCGGGCTCATGATCGTGTTCCTCGACGTCATCCAGATCGCGACGTCCGCGGACCTCATGTTCCTTGTGCTGTTCACCCTCGTGAACGCGGCGGTCGTCGTGTTGCGAAAGACGCACCCGGACGTCCCCCGCCCGTTCCGCATCCCCCTCTATCCCCTCGTGCCGATCATCGGTCTCGGGAGCAAGGCTGTCCTCGCGTTTGCCCTTTACCTGTACGAGCCGCTAGCCGTGTTCATCGGCGTCGCATGGGTCGTCCTCGGGTTCGGTGTCTACTACCTGTGGACGCGCCGCGAAAAGATCGCGGAGGCCGCGGCGCCTATCGTCGAGGCGTTCGTCCCGGTCCCCAAAGAGCGGTACCACATCCTCGTCGCGGCGGAGGACGTGAACGACGCCCCGCTCATTGACTTCGCGACCGTGGTCGCCCGGGTCGAGGACGCGGACATGACAATCTTGAACGTGATCGAGGCGCCCCCGACCCTGCCGGTGAAGGCGATCGACGGGCTGTACGTCCGCGAGGTCCGGCTCCGTCTCGGACGGCTCGCGCGTCCCGCCGCGGCGGCCGGCGTCCGAGCGAAGGGCCGCGTCGTCGTCTCCCACCAAGTTCCGGAAGCGGTTCTCGACACGATCCAGGAGGAGTCCGTAAACCTGTTGATCGCGGGCTGGAAGGGCGCGTGGCGGGGCGGGCGGATTCTCGGGACGAACATCGACAAGCTCGTGCAAGATGCCCCGTGCGACGTCGTCGTGTTCAAGACGGCGGACCTCCGGGAGCCGATCGAGAAGATCCTCGTCTTCAATGCCCCGGCGTGGCACGTGTCGTATGCGACCGGATACGCGATCCTGCTCGCGATCAAGCATCACGCGTCCATCGTGATCTACACTGCCGCGACGACGGACGAGGAGATGGAGACGGAGAAGGTGTACAGCGCGCGGCTCGCGCAGATGTGCCGGACGCACGGGATCCCGTACGAAGAGAAGTTCGCGCGGGTCCGGAACATCGTGGACGCGGTCGTCGAAGAAGCGACGGGGTACGACCTCCTCGCGGTCGGGGCGAGCGACGAATGGGTGAAGCTCGAGTACGCGTTTGGCTCGGTGCAAGACCAGATCGCGCGGCGCGCACCCTGCCCCGTGTTGATGGTCCGGAAGGTCCGGAAGCCCTCCGAGGCGTCCGCCGCCTGAGCCCTGTTTTTATCGGCGACCCCTTATATATGCGGAACGCGTTATCCTGAGCGCGGAGCGGCGATGGGCGAGGCCCTGAAAATCGGCATCACCGGGTTGCCGGGGGCCGGAAAGACCCAGGCCCTTTTGAAGGTCATCGAGATGCTCGAGGCCGACGGGCTGAAGGTCGGCGGGATGATTACGGAGCCGATCATTCGTCGTGGGCGGCGCGAGGGCTTCAACGTCATGGATTGGGCGTCGAAGGAGAAGCGGGTGTTCGCCTCGAAGGAAATCCAGTCCAAGATCATGGTCGGTCGCTACGGCGTGGACGTGTCCGCACTCGATGAGGTCGGCGTTAAGGCGCTGCATCACGCGACGGCGAACTGCGACGTCATCGTCATCGACGAGGTCGGGAAGATGGAGGTCGAGTCCGACGGGTTCGTTGGCGCGGTCAAGGAGGCGCTCGACGCGGACAAGCCGCTCCTCCTCACGTTGCACAAGAAGTCCCGCAACCCTCTCCTGCAAGACATCCGCCGGCGCGATGATATCCGCATTCTCGAGGTGACGCAGGTCAACCGGAACCTCCTTCCTTACAAGATCGTAAAGCTTCTCAAGGGCGAGATGTTGTGACGGACTTCCCCGTCCGGGAGGTCCGCGAGGGACAGGCCTCCTTCTTCGTGCCCGACGTGCCCGTGCTCGGCGGCCCCGGTCGCCGCTCCACGCTCCCGTTCTACAACCCGGCAATGACGGTGAATCGGGATGTTACGCTCTCGGTGCTCTCGACGATTCTTCCTCCAAACGCGACGGTGCTCGACGGCCTCGCGGGCACGGGTGTGTTCGGCGCGCGCGCAGCCCTCGAGACCGAACGGAGTCCGCGGGTCACTTGGAACGACAAGAACCCTAACGCGCGGGACCTTATCCTGCGAAATGCGGCTCGAAATGATCTCGAGGGGGAGGTGCTTACCGACGATCTCCGCGCGCTGCTCGCGCGGCGGCGTTTCGACTACGTGGACATCGATCCGTTCGGCCCCGCGACGCCGTTCATGGACGGCGCGATCCAGCAGGCCCGGAATGGCGGCGTGCTCGGGATCAATGGTACGGACGTTTCGCCGTTGGCGGGGACGCATCCACGTGCATGTTGGCGGCGATACGGCGCGCGCTCGGTTCGCAACCCGTGCGGGCGCGAGACGGCCCTCCGGATTTTCTTTGGGTTCCTCGTACGTTTGGCGGCGATGCACGAACGGGGCATCCGCCCGTTGGCGGCGTTCGCGGCGGAGCATTTTGTGAAGGCGATCGCGGCGGTCGACTCGCACACGAGCGCCGCGGACAACGGACTTGCGCAGCTAGGGTTCGTGCGATTCGTTGGCGCCCGACACGAGATTTCATCGACGCCACCAAACGGTCCGCACGCAGGACCTCTGTGGCTCGGCCCCCTCGCCGATCCGGCCCTGTTGGCGGCGATGTCTTCCAGGGCGGAGACCGGATACGAC
>VBMQ01000119.1 GCA_005878375.1 Methanobacteriota archaeon
ACATCCTCTCCCGGGGCGTGCGGATCGCGTACACGAACAAAGACGGCTGCACCTTCGAGGTCTACCTCGGCTTCCAGTTCCGGTTCTACGGCACGGTCGTCGACAACGTGTTCATCTGCGCGAACGGGTTCATCACGATCGGCGTGCCGGACTCCCTGTACCCGGACCCCCCGATCCCGAGCCCGGCCATCCCGAACAACCGAATCGTTGCCCTCGGCCTCGACCTCGACCCCATCGCGAACGGCGGCGTCTATTTCTATTCCATGGCGGGGAACACCCCGAAGAGGTTCGTGATCACGTGGAACGCCGTGTACATCGAGAACACGAACCGGGCCCAGACGTTCCAAATCATCTTGGAGCAGAACGAGACGTCGAAAGACGGCCGCGTGATCATGCAGTATCAGAGCCTAAACAACGTCGGGTCCCCCCTGGTGGGGATTGAAAACCGAACGGGGTCCAGCGGCCTCGCGTACCCGAACCCGCTCGGGAACCAGTTGGCGGTTGCGTTCCTTCCGCCGACAGACCAAGGCCTGCCGCCCGACCTGCTGCGCATTTCCCCGGCGTCGCTCGCCCCCTTCTCCGTCGCCCAGGGGACGTCGAACGTGGGCATGATGCGCCTCGACCTCTCCACCGCCACGAACAACATCACGGTGACCGCGATTCGTTTCGAGCTCACCGGTGCGGGCTCGCTCCTTCAGGACGTGCCGACGGCCCAGCTCTGGCTTGACGACGGCGACCTGGCGTTCAATCCGGTGACCGATTCCGTGATCGCCTCGGTCGGGATCGCCGGCTCCCCGCCCGCTGCGGACCTCCAGTTCAAGGTCCCGCTCGGCGTCGCGGTCGGCTCCCCCCGCCGTGTCTACCTCGCGTTCACGATCGCCTCGACGGCGGTCGTCGGAGACCTCGTAGGCGCCGTGCTGAGGAACGGAGCAGCTGTCTCCGTCAACTATCCCGACGTGGGTACGTTCCTGGGAACCGCACGCGGATTACTGCGAGCCGCGACACCCTCCTCCTCACCCGGGTCTTTCCCCTCGCCCCCGCCGAGGTCGCGCAATGGGACACAGACGTCCCGGCCATCGAACTCGAATTCGACGCGGATCACAACTTCGTCCCAATCGCGGGTGTGCGCGTGCGGCTCGGCGGGACGGCACGGGCCTCGGATGTTTGGGCAATCAAGCTCCTCCTAGACGGGGACGGAGACCGGAACTACACGCCGGGCGTGGACACCGTGCTCGCGATTGCCACACCATCCGGTGTGCCTGCGGCGGCAAACCTTCCGTTCAATCTGACCATCACGGCGGGGGCGCCCCAGGACCTCCTCATCCTGATGGACATCGCCCCGAACGCCGTCGTGGGGCGTCTGCTCAACCTGACCGTGGTCCAAGCGGACGTGACGCTCCCGGCCGGGAGTGTGGACATCGTCTCCGGGGCGAACTATCCGGCCGCGTCGGGCCCGATCAACATCGTCGCGGGGACACGGCCGACCCTCCGCCTCCCATGGATCACGGTTTCCCCCTCCGTCGATGGGATCTGGCAGGACCTCGAGTACCCGCTCGGTCCCGCGAACACCGCGGTCCTTGATCGCCCCGTTGGCAACGAGGTCCCGGGCTACGTGACCGCCTCGAACAACGGGACTCGGCTCTTCCTGGCGGTGGACGCGACGCAAGATCGGGGGCTCGACACTCCGGAGGGCGTCGCCCTCGGGTTCGACACGGACCGGAACGGGGCACCCACCGACGGCATGGACGCCGTATTCTGGGTGAACGCGACGAGCGCCTCTCATCTCCAATACAACGCCGGCGCCGGGAACGCCTCGCTCGCGTACTGCGGGAGAGGCATCGGTGCCACGGGATTTCGGACGACGCCGCACCGGTTCTACGAGCTTTCGATCCCCCTGGCCTCGCTCAATGTCACCACGATCCCGCCAAACACGACGATTCGGTTCGCCGTCGCGGCCCCCCCGTATTTCGGCCTGACGGACGGAGGGAATCGGTCGACATGGCCGTTCCTCTTCGGCCCCGCCGCGGCACCCCTTGAGGACTACGGGGACCTGCTGCTCGCGACAGGGTTCGTTCCGAACTCTCGGCCGCACCTCGACTGGACCGGCGAGCCCGGCTACACCTCGGACGCCGTGGATCCCGACCTGGGGAACTCGAGCGTGGCGTTCCAGTGGCGGATCACGTATTCGGATCCGGACACGGACGCCCCGGCGCTGGGCGAGCCGAAGTTGCACGTGAGCCGCGACGGGTTTGAGATTTCGGGGAGCCCGTTCGCAATGAGGTCGGCGAGCTCAAGGCCGAACTACTTCGCGGGCGCGATTTTCCTGTATACGCTCACGGACCTCCTCTGCGCGGGGAATTACACGTACGAGATCGATGTCCGCGACGCGCGCGGTCTCTCGAACGCGACCCCGGTGGAGCCGGGGCCTATCGTCGAATGCCCGAACCTCCCGCCAACCCTGTTTTCACCCAGCGTGACGCGCCTCGTCGATCAGGCGGGAGCGTCCTTCACATATCGGGTCGCCTACGCAGATACCGAGAACGAGACGCCGACCTACGTTCGGATGTTCGTCGACCGTGGCGGAGTTGCCGTGGGGTCGCAAGACCTCAACTTCACGACGTGGGTCGGTCCACCGAACTTCGTCACCGGCGCATGGTTCCGGGCGACGATGCGTCTCGATCAACCCGGCTTCAATTACACGTTCCGCTTCCGCGCGGCCGATGCGAACGGGACGGTCGAGACCGAAGATATCTTCGGGCCGTACGTGCTGGTGCCCCCACCCCACGTCCTCACGGTAGCGGGCTTGGACCAGGCCCCGCTCGTGGTCGATCAGGGTCAGCGGATGGTCCCGTTCCTGAATGTGTACTTGACCACGGCGAGCCCTGATGTCGACGTCACGGGAATCCGTGTGGATCGAATCGGCTCGTCGACGGACGGGGAGGTCTCTCGAATCCTCCTCTACACGGTCGTCGCCGGAAACCTCACGCTCTTGGGTTCACGACCGCCGTTCGGTGCGAACCACTCCGCGGTGTTCCCCGTGGATCTCCGCGTGCTGCAGGGCCAGAGCCTTCCCTTGTACTTCTTCATCGACGTCTCGCCCGCCGCCGTGGCAGAGGACACGATCGGTCTCGAGCTGAAGAATGAGTCGTACATCACGGTGGGGCCCGGGGACCTAGTCCAGTCGTTCTTTGCGTACAAGTCGACGCGGGCTCTCGTGAACGGCCCCCCCGCCGCGACAAACCTTGCGGTGAACGGGTTCGCGGGAGCGAGCCCGGGAATCCTCCACATCGTCGGCGCGAACCCTGCCCTGAGTTGGCGGTTCACGGATCCGAACGCCGCCGACTTGGCGGGGACGAAGTTCAACGTGTCCGTCTCCCGCGTCTCGCCGCCAACCGTGCCGTGGTTCCGGAACGAGTCCGGGAGCCTCGTCTCGGTGCCGTACACGGGGCCGCCACTCGTCGTCGGCGCTTCCTACGTTCTCCAGGTTTCCGTGTTCGACGGACGGTTGTGGTCCGCCCCCTCGACCACCCTCTTCCGGGTGAACACTCCACCGCCAATCGCGACCCCCTTCTTCCCCGCCAATCAGGCGTCGGATGTGTCCCCGACAACGAACGTGCTCTGGAACCCTGTCGCGGACATCGAGGGCGACCTCGTCACGTACTGGTACTGGGTGAGCTCTGACGTCGGGTTCGCGAATCCGATTTCCGCCACGACTGTGAGCCCGGGCTCGCCCGCGCTCCAGCTCGCTACGGGCACGACCTATTACTGGAAGGTCGCCGCGTCCGATGGCTGGCAGGTCGGCGGGAACTCGACTGTGTGGCAGTTCACGACGGCGAGCGGAACCGTCGCGCGGGGGACGATCGTCGGACGCGTGCTCAACGGGACGGCCCCGCTCCCCGACGCCCTCGTCCAGATCCTTGTGAACAGCGTGGTCGTGGCGGGGAACACGACGATCGCGAACGGCACGTTCCGCTTCGCGAACCTCGACTTCGTCTCGTACACCGTACGGGTCGGTGCATTCGGGTTCAAGATGAAGGTCCTCGCCGCCGCTCCGACTCGCTCAAACCCGGTGTACGACATGGGCGACATCGTCCTGATTCCGGAGGTGCACGACGGAGGCGGCCCGTTTGGCGGCAACTCTACCGGAACACTTCCGGCGTGGGCGGTCGTCCTGATCCCCGTCCTTCTCGCGATGACGATCGCAACCTCTCTCTTCGGTCTCATCATCGCCGTGCGACGTCGGCGCCG
>VBMQ01000120.1 GCA_005878375.1 Methanobacteriota archaeon
CCTCCGAACGGACTGACATGTTCACAACCGGAATGAAGGCGTTCTCCGTTCGAACCGACCCCGTTCGGATGCGCTTCGTACTGCGAGGGTGGTCCTGAGGGGCGTCCCCCTCGAGACGAAGTCGGGGGACATCGGGGCGACATCCCTCCGGACGGGAACGATGTGTATTCCGATGTTTGAGTATATACACCGGACGCTTCGGCGGTCGATTCGACCCGAGTCACGCCCCGATCCCAAGACTCGCGTCCGTCTTCGTCATGGAGGCCTTCCCGTCCTTTTCGACTTGGAGCATCGCCCGGATCGCGTCGATATTTTCCGGGACCACGTCGCTCTCTTGGTGGACGGCCTGGAAGTAGTACAGGGTGTTGCCGACGACGTGGACGCCGTCCTCCCACACCGCGATCTCGTACAGGTCCGAGCGGCTCCGGGACAGGTCCCGGGCGACCTCCATGATCTGCGCCGTGCTCGCCACGCCCTCCGCGCCGCGGAAGAACTTGATGCGGGGGATCCGCCGCCACACGTCGAGGACATCCTTGGCGGTGGTCGCCCGCTTGAGTTCGACGGAGACCGCGTGGACGTGCATGATCGTCGTCGGGACCTTGAGTGCGATCGTGTGAATGTTCACCTTCGGCAGCACGGACTGCACGTCGGGCCCGTGGTGGCTCGGCATCTCGAGCTCCGGCTCGATCGCGTTGATCGGCCCCTTCTTCGAATCCGGCGGGTCCGTCGCGCGCCGCACCATCACCGCCAACGCCTTTGCGATGCCGAAGTGGGCGTCGAGCGGGTACAGCGTGCGGATTAGTCCCGTCGTGTTGCAACTCGGCACGCGGACCCAGGACCGCCCAAGCGCCTCCGTGTAGTTCACGGCCGCATTGAAGGAGAAGTTCGTGAGCGAGTGCTCCTCGCCGCCCTGCCAGATCGCCTTCACGCCCGCCTTCTCGTACGCGGGCTTGTACCCGGACTCCTCCGGCGTGCAGTCGACGACGAGCTCGACCTCTTTCAGGAGATCGTCGAGCGTCCCCCGGACCTTCAGCCCCGCCTTCTCGAACTTCGGGAGCGCGTCCTTCGTCGTTGCGTACAGCGCGTACCCGCGCTCGAGCGCCATGCGCGCCTCGTAGTTCGGCTTCATCTTCGCGACGCCCATCACGTCCATGTCGTCTTGGACCTCGACGGCGTCGGCGACGCGCTTGCCGATCGTTCCGTACCCGTTGATCGCGACTTTGGCGGGCATCGGAGTCCCCGCGTGCGCAATCCCCCGGCCGCCTAAATAGGTTCGGCCCTCAGATCAAGACCAATTCCCACGAAGTCGCGAGAGGACGACGGTGCCAATCGGCCCCGCCCTCAAAGCTCGCCCGTCCGTCGCATCTCGAGGAGCCGCCGCCCGAACGCGTTCAGGCGGTCTTGGATTCGGAAGATGCCTTCTCGGAGGGAGTCAAGGATCGCTTCGCCTTCGAGTAGAAGGCGCGCGTCTCGGGCGAGAGCTTCGACATCACGTCGATTACGTACAAGCGTGGCTCGGAGCGCTTCTTCGACATCACCCATCACACCGTCGTACTCGTGGATAAAGGCTCGCCACTCCTCGTCGTTCAGGGGCATGAGAATTCACGCGGCGTCCCGTCGAGGCCAAAGAACGGCTCGGGGCTTTGGCTTTCCGCGTGCATGCAACAGGACCCGCGCCTCCGGTCTGCCGTCAGCCGAAGTATAGCTCCCTCCGGATGCGCGGGATGAGCGCCATGAGGACCGCGGCCTCCGTGAGTTCCGTCCGATTCATGGCCCCTCGCATGAGCCATCCGACCGCGCCCTCCTTCCGTCCGATGTCCCGGATCCCCGCCAACGTTTCCATCGCCTGCCCGACCGTGTGGCCCGCGCGGACGGATGCGAGGACCGCGGGCGGGTACCGGAAGCCGGGGCCGTGGCCGATGGAAAGGAGGTCGCGCTTGTCGACGATCGCGCAATACTGCACGTCCAGGAAATCTTTCGCGGTGTCGTCCCAGAACAAGCCGGCCTCGATGCCCACGCCGTAATCGCCCTTCCCGATCGCAGCACGCGCTCGCGAGATCGCCCCCGCCACGGTCGCCTGCTCGAACGGCTGCGCTGCGACCTCCGGCTGGACCCTCACGCCGCGGACCGTCGAGCGGCGGAACGTGCGCGCGAACGCCTTCTTCGTCGCCTCGATCTTCACGCGGTTCGTCGAGCCGACGCGGACGACGAGCGGGCGGCGCATGCGACCGGTGCGATCAATGTCCCCCGCGCGGATCCGCCGGGCTCCGATCGGAAGGCAGTCCTCGGCGAGCATCATCGGGACGAGGACGACCATCAGCGGCTTCCGTCCCCGCCGAACCCGCTCCCGGTTGATCTCGTGCGCGCCCTCGCCGCGCTCCGCGCTCACGACGATCGCGTCCAACCCGTCCTCGTACGCCGCGGGTCCGGCGATGTCCTCGAGGACGCTGAGCCGGTATCGCCGCCAACGCTTCCGCTCGAGGAATGCCCGAAGGTTCCGCCGCCGGACGACGAGCGGGTTCACGCGCTTCCGCGTGCGCTTCGCCATCCGGTCCGACGTGATCCCGATGAGGACCTCCCGGTCCCCGAGCTCGAACGCCTTCGCGAGGAGCGCCTCGTGGCCCGCGTGGAGCACGTCGAACGTCCCGCCGAGGCAGACGCGCACTCACGCCCTCCCGAGGAGCAAGAACATCGCGACGACGAACATGCCGACCCCGCCGGCGTAGAACCACAGGAGCTGCCGCTTCTTCGCGCG
>VBMQ01000034.1:0-4306 GCA_005878375.1 Methanobacteriota archaeon
CAAAGAGGTGGACGGGCCGGTCCGGCCGCAGCCCCTGTTTGGCGGCGATGATCACGCGGACGAGGTCGCGGAACCGGTACGTCTCCATCAGGGGGACGACGCCGCCAATCGCGTGCACCGCGACGTCGATCTTCGACAGCGCCTCCGCGCAATGTCGGCGCACCTCCGGGAACAGGGAGCCTTGGACCGTCCCGGTCAACAGCATCTCCCCGCGGAGTTTGGCGGCGGCGCGCGTCCGCTCGAGCGTCTCCTCGACGTCCGCCCTCGCCTTCTCCGGCCCGTGCTCGGGTTCGCTGAACCGGTCGAGCGAGGTCCCGATGTCCGCCTTGATGTCGCGCTGGAAGGCGACGATGTCCTCGTTCGAGACCTCGATGCCGCCGTAGACGTGCTGCTGGAAGGCGCCGCTGTCCGTCATGACGGGTCCGTCGAAGTCGAGGATCCCGTGGACTCCCTGCGCGACCGCCGGCTCGCGCATCGACCGGTGGAGGATGTACGCGTTCGTGATCACGATCTGCGCGCCGAACTTCGCCCTCATCTCCTTCGGCGGGATGAAGACCTGGTTCGGGTTGATCACCGGGAGGAGCGCAGGGGTGTCGATCGCCCCATGTGGTGTCGCGAACCGCCCGAGGCGGGCGAGGCCGTCTCGGTCCCGGAGTTCGAACATCGAGGCAGGAGCGGCGAGGCGGCTATGAGACTTTGGGGCGGACCTATCGAGGTCCGTGCCGGAACCACGCGCTGTAGGTCGGATGGTCGACGACGGCAACGATGATGACGTAGCGCGTCGAATCGCGGCGTCCAACTGTGTACAGAAGCCGCCAGAAAGCGGGGAGGTCTTCCACGTAAAGGTTGTCGATGCCGTATCGATGTCGAAGTGCGCGAGGAATTCGGTCCCGCTTGACGACCTCGCCGTGGAGGCAGTTAGAGCGCAGAACGGCTCGGAGGCTGTCGACTCGGCGAGCGATTGACCGGCTCGCAGGATTCGGACTCGTCGCGAGCGCCCGCAACGCCGCGGAAGCCTCCGTGCTAATCAGAATCTCACTCGCTGCCAGACTCATCGGAGGCGTCTTCCCTTGCGGGTCGCCTCCCAAAGCGCGTCCGACATCTCGGGGACCCAAATGAGGCCCTTGCTCCCCTCGGCGACCATTCCCAGATCCCCAAAGAACCGGAGCACGGCGTTCAGTCCTTGGCGGGTCGTTGAGTGGCCCCAGCGTCGCAGGGTCCTCATGAGACCGTTGCGGCTGACGGGCTCATCCGCCGACTGGAGGGCCTTTCGGATGTACTCGATTGTCTCCAATGTCGGATTCGCGCCTTGTCGGGCGAACACGGGCTTGGGGACGCTCATAGGGATACATGGATGCGTGTAGTACATGTAGCCTTGCACCCCACACTTTCGGGGTCCCCCTCAAAGGGGTCATGGTGCTCCGGCGGACGTTACGACGGTGCTGCGCCACACGTTCGTCCACGCCCCCGGCGTCGGATACGTGACGGAGAAGCGGATTTGGCGGCAGGCCCCGACGTGGGACGCGTTCCTCGAGCGGGAGGACCGGGTGCGCCTTCCCACCCGGTTGCGAACCGCGGTTTCCAAGATGATCGCGGAGTCCGATCGTCGGCTGGCCGCGCGTGATCACCGGTTCTTCGGGGCCTGGCTTCCGACCGCGGAACGATGGCGGGCCTACGGTGATTTTCATTCGGACGCCGCGTACCTCGACATCGAGACGACGGGCCTGAACTGGAGCGGGGACCTCATCACGCTCGTCGGCCTCGGGGACGGGCGCCGCTTTCGGACGTACATCCGCGGCATCGACCTCGATGAGCTGCCCGCGGATCTACGCCGGTACAAGGTCCTCGTCACGTTCAACGGGACGCACTTCGACCTCCCGATCCTGAGGAAAGCGTTCCCCTCGCTGCCGTCGCACCTCCACATCGACCTGCAGTACCCATTGCGGCGGCTCGGGCTCCGCGGCGGGTTGAAGCGGATCGAGCGGCGCCTTCGGCTCGACCGCCCCGACGACCTGAAGGGACTCACCGGGTCTGACGCGGTCAAGCTTTGGCGGCGGTACGAGCGGGGCGACGACGACGCGCTCGACGCGCTCATCGGGTACAATCGCGAGGATGTCGAGAACCTCCGGCCGCTGATGGGGTACGCGTACGAGGCACTGCGGGCGAGATGTCTCGGAGGTTCACCGCCGAAATTGTGGTGACGGCCATCCTTATGAGGGGCGCTGGCTTCCCGCGACACATGAAGTTCAACACGGTGGCGGTTGTTGTGCGGGACGAGAAGAAAGCGATGAAGTTCTACCACGACAAGCTCGGGTTCCGCGTCACGACGAAGTGGGAGCACTGGGTCACGGTCACGCCGCCCGGCTCGAGCGTCCGCATCCACCTGTGCCCGGACTCCCGCCCGGAGAAGGGGAACACGGGCTTCTCGTTCGGCGTGAAGGGTGTCGAGAAGCTCGAGAAGTCGTTCCGGAAGAAGGGCGTGAAGATCACAGAGCCCGTGACGAAGGAGGAGTGGGGGACGTACTTCATGTTCGCGGACCCGGACGGGAACGAGTTCTACGTGTTCGAGGACTGACCGACCGCGTCACGCCCATTCGTCGTGGAAACGGCCCTCCGGGGGACCAGTCGCCTTCCACACGCCGTAATCCAGAATCATGCCTGTCGCAAGCCACACCATGAGCCAGACGCCTCCGAGGAAGGCGGCTCCGGGGACCGTGAAGCACGCACCTCCGGGAGGACCGGTCGCGTATTCCTCCGCGCACACGGTGAGGAGGAGGAACGCGGGCGGCAACCCTAACCAGCCCATCGCGAACGCGAGGGGTCCCCCGACGCCGTCCTCGAGCATCCGAGGATGCCGTATCCGAGGAGGCCGAAGAAACCGCCGGGCAACAGGAGAAAGAGCACGCCGGGGATCGCGGGCGCCTGCGTCGTCTCCGTCAGACGCACGGATTGGTGGATGGCCCATGCGATGCCGCCGATTGCGAGCAGGATGGGGACAACGAGGGATGCCGCAGGTCGAACGCAACGCGGTTCTCGTCGTACGTCGCGCCGAACTCCCTCCAGCCCGCCAATCCGAATCGCACGCAATTCCGGAAGATTGCCGGGACGTAAGAAGATGGGACCTACCGCGCGCGGCCCCGCCACTCGCCGGCGGGATACTTCCGCTCGTTCTTGACAAGCTTGCGCACGGTGACGTCGGAGAGGTCGGACCCGATCGCGTTCGCGAGGCTCAGGCAGTAGATGAACACGTCCGCGAGCTCGTCCTCCATCGCCTCGCGAAAGGCCGGGTCTCGAAGGTCGACCTCCCGAGGCTCCCGCCACTGGAACAGTTCGAGGAGTTCGCTCGCCTCGATGTTCAGAGAGATCGCGAGGTCCTTCGGGTTGTGGTATTTCTCCCAGTCCCGCTCGCGGACGAACGCCGCCACACGGTCTCGGAGCGACTGCACGGTCGCGGTCGCGTCGGGCATGGCGGGTGGAACCCCAGCGCGGCATAAAGGGCTAACCGAGGACCGGGGCCCACGCATCGGCGTGGAGTAATTCCTTTGTAACGCACCGCCCTTGCCGCCTCGTGAACGTCGTAGGGCGTGCTTGGAATGCAGGCGTGTACGTCTCGACCGGAATCGCGGCAGCGCTCGTGGTCCTGGTCGGCTTGGCCGCCTCCGACCCCCTTGGATTCTACCCGTTCTTCTACCTGAGCTGGACGATCGCGGCGACGGTCGTCCTCGCCGGCCTCGCCCTGACGGATTTCCCTCTGGGCGAGGTCGCCGCGTCCCCGGAGTCAACGCTGGCCTACTTGGGCGCCCGGCTGCGGTACACGCAGACCCGTGTCGCGGAGAAGCCGGGCGAGGTGCGCGTCCAGATCGGCGGGACTTCGATCGCGCGGATTCAAGTCCGACCGAGCAGCGCCGGGAGCCGCGTCGCATTCCGCATGGACTTCACGCCGACGGGGCTGTTCGTCGTCGTCCTGCTGTTCCTCCTCACCCCCCTCGGAGGGCTCGGGATCCCCGTCGTCCTCGCCGTGTTCGCCGCCGTGCGTCGGTTCGTGAGACGGGATGTCGCCCCCCTGCTCCCCGCGACGGGTCCCTTGCCGGCGCGCCGCCCGGACGAGGTGCAGGACCTGCTCGTGAGCGGCCTCGCAGAGGGCCATCGCCTAGCCGCGGAGGCGTACGACGCGGAGCGGTCAGGGTACCACGACGCTCAGATCATCGTCGGGATCGTCGCGATTTTCGTGTGGGCCCTCGTCCTCATCGTCCTCGTCACGAGCTCGACGGAGCCGGACTTCGGGAGCCGCGTGGTCTCGTCGCTG
>VBMQ01000034.1:4386-14365 GCA_005878375.1 Methanobacteriota archaeon
CCGGAGTTCCATGGACGCGCTCCGTGGCGCATGGCTCCGCGAAGTCTCTCGCGTTTCCCCCGAAGGCTCGGGCGCGAGCTCGTTCGAGCTCCTCGTGGAGTCCTCGAAAGATGTTCCGGGGTGGCTCGATGCGGTCCGGCGCTCGGGGCTGTCGCGGGATCCGGCGCTCGGCATGTTGCTCGTGGCCGTCGCGTTCTGGGGAATCGGACTCCTCCCGGGCGCGATATTCGCGGCGTTGAGTGGGGACTTCGTCCTCGCCGCGGTCCTCGGGCTCGCGGGATTCGGCTTGACCGCCGGGTTCGTCGTCGCGTACCGACGCGTGCGGGAGCGATGGGAGCGCGAGCGCGCGGACGAAATGGGCGCCTGGCGCAGACGGCTCGACGACCTGCGGTCGCGGATGGACCGGTTCCTGGGAGACCTGTGACGCCATGGGCTCCCCGTCGCCGCCGGACCGGCCGGACCTGTTCGTCGTCGCGCGGTTCCTCGAGCGGCTGTGGCGGGAGGGGGAGCCGATGGTCAAGACGCGCCTCCAGGTCGCGGCGAACGTGAACTACGACGTGTTCGCGAAGTACCTCGCGTGGTTCCAGTCGCGCGGCCTCGTCAACCTCGAGAGCGATGCGGACGGGCGGGACCGCGTCGCGATCACGGAGAAGGGGAAGCGCGCGTACCGCCAGCTCGTCGAGTGGATCAACGAGTTCGTCCGCGGGGAGCGGATGGACGGCCCCCTTTGGCGGTAACCTTCAAGTCGCGCGAACCGTCTCCGCGGCCACTTGATGACGGCGCCGCCGCCCCTCGACGGGTTCACCGCGAAGGAGCGCGCGGTCATCGCGCGGTTGCGGACCCCGTACCTCGTCCAGCGGTGGTTGAAGCGGCTCCCGTACAACTGGGAGCGGAAGGGCGAGACGCTCCGCTCGTTCCGCCGCGTCGTCCTCCTGAACACCGCGCACTGTTTGGAGGCCGCGCTCTCGGCCGCGACGATCCTCGAACAGCACGGGTACCCGCCGCTCCTGATGGACCTCGAGTCGATCGACGACCTCGACCACGTCTTCTTCCTCTACCGCCAAGACGGACGATGGGGCTGCGTGGCCGCATCGCGCGACCCCGGCCTGTTCGGCCGGAAGCCCGTCTTCCGGACCGTGCGCGATTTGGCGGTGGACTTCTTCGAGGGCTACGTGGACCTCACGGGCCGGATCAACGGGTTCGGCGTCCTCGACCTGCGGACGCTGAAGGCCGTGGATTGGCGGCTCTCGGAACGGAACGTGTGGGCCGTGCAGGACGCGCTCATCGCGATGCCGCACCGCCGGCTCCACATGGCCGACGCGGAGTACGTGTACTGGCACGAGCGGTACGAGCGCTACAAGCGCCGCTTCCCGGACCGGAAGCCCGCGTACTACCCGCGGAAGCGGCGGTGGCTGTGACGGAACCTTCTTGTGCCCGCCCGCGTCCCGGCGCCGGGGCGTGACATGCCGAGCGACGTGGGCCGCGCGTGGGACGACCTCGTCCGCCGCCACTGGAAGGATCTCTGGGGGACGGGCCGCGCCGCGGAGGCCGCCCGAACTTCGCTGCGCGCGTACCTCGCCGCGATCCAACAGGAACTGAGCCGCCAGCGTCGCGCAACGCCGGAGCCCGCACCGATCGCACATCGAGAGGCGCCCCGACCCGCGGTCGCGCCGGCCCCGCCAAAGCCGTCGCTCGCGCCCGCCATCCTCGACCCGCGATCCCGGGAGAAGGTCGAGCGCATCCTCGGCCACCGCTTCCACAACCCGCGTCTCCTCGAGGAGGCCCTCGCCCATCCGTCCTTCACGTACGAGAACCCCGAGATCGGCCTCCCGTCGAACTACCGACTCGCGTTCTTCGGCGACGCGATCCTCGGATTCCTCGTCGCGGACGCGCTCCATTCCGGGTTCCCCGACGCGGACCAAGAGGCGCTCACGAAGATGCGGTCGCGGCTCGTGGAGCGGCCGGCCCTCGGGCGCGTGGCGGAACGGCTCGGCATCGGCCCCTTCCTGATCCTCGGGCGCGGGGAGGCGGAGGAGGGCCGGAAGAATCGGACGATCCTCGCGGAGACTCTCGAGGCCCTCGTGGCGGCGATCTACCTCGATGGTGGCCTCGACGCCACGCGCGCGTTCGTCTTGCGTCTCCTCGGCACGGAACTGAAGAGGCCCGCGCCCGCGAAGGCGGCCCCGCGCCCGCCGTCCCGTCGGCCGCGCCCCCGCCGCCGTTGATTTTCTCGCGTCAAAGATTAAGACGACGCGGCGCGGTCGCCCGCGCATGTTCCGTGCTTCTCAGCTCACGAAGCGCTACGGGGACGTGACCGCCGTCGACGCCGTGGACCTCGAGGTCCGCGCGGGGGAGATCTTCGGCCTCCTCGGCTCGAACGGCGCGGGGAAGACGACGATGATGAAGGTCTTCATGACCCTGTTGCGGCCGGACCGCGGCGCCGCGTTCGTCGACGGGCTCGATGTCACGCACGACTCGCTCGCGGTGCGCGCGCTCCTCGGGTACGTTCCGGAGAACCCCGCGCTGTACGAGAAGCTCACGGGTCTCGAGTTCCTCCATCTGCTCGCGACGTTGCGCGGGATCCCGCCGGACGGTGCGACGCCGCTGATCGACGACGCCGCCAAGCGGTTCCGGCTCGACCGCGAGCTCGAGCTCGAGATGGACGCGTACTCCCGCGGCATGCGGCAGAAGATGGCGCTCGCGGCGGCGACGTTCCACCGCCCGAAGGGCCTCGTCCTCGACGAGCCGACGAACGGCCTCGACCCGCGGTTCACGAAGATCCTGAAGGCGTACCTGAAGGAGTTCGCCGCGAACGGCGGCACGGTCCTGATCAGCACGCACATCACGGACGTCGCGGAGGCGATCTGCGACCGCGTCGCGGTCGTCCACGACGGGCACGTCGCCGCGCTGGGCACGGTGGAGGCGGTCCAGGCGCAGGCGGGCGCGTCGAACCTCGAGGACGCGTTCGTCGCCCTCGTGGGGGACGCATGAGGTTCTACGCAGTCTACGCCGCGGACGTCCTCGAGGCCGCACGCGCGTTGGCGGCGCGGGCGAAGCGCCGGAAGTCCGGGCTCCTGTGGTTCGCCCTCCTTTTCGCGGGGTCCGTGTGGCTGGTCCTCCGGCTCGCGGAGCTCGCGCTCGCGGTCGGCCTCCCGCCAAATCTGGAGATCACCCCAGGCACCTTGCTGTTCCTCACGTTCTTCGTCATGCTCGCGAAGGGCGCGGTCGACGCGTACCACCGCGCGATCCGGCCGGAGGCGCTCGTCTTCCTCCTCGCGCAGCCGATGCCGCGCGGGTCCGTCGCCCTCGGGAAGTTCTTCACGATCCTCTGGTTCAACCTCGCGTTCGTCGCGGGCGCCCTCGGACTCGCGGTCGTGTTCGTCGGCGTGGGCGGGATGCACGTGCCGATCCCCGCCGCGTTCGCCGCGAGTCTCGTGCTGGCGGTCATCGCGGGCCTCGCGTCAGGATTTGCTCTCGCCGTCCTCGGCTCGTTGGGGACGTGGCGACGGAAGGCGGTCGGCCTCGGCGCCTACGCGCCCGTGATCGGGGTCGTGTACGCGTTGCTCGACGCCGCCAACCCGACGATGGAGGGTGCGTTTCTCGCACTTGTGGCGGTGACGCCGTTCGCGCTCCTCGGGGTCGTCGCCAGCGCCCGGTTCCTCCTGGAGGCGTGGAACAATCAGACGTCCGGACGCCGCCGCACGAAGCTCTCGCGACCGTACCTCCGGCTCCCGGACCCGAAGCTCGAGGCGCTCGTCGACGCCGAGCTGAAGACGATGGTCCGCAAGCGGCAGTTCCTGCTGTCGTGGGCGACGATCGGGATCCTCGGGACCGCCGCGCTCGTCATGTATGCAATCCTCGGACCTGCCTCTCTCCTCCCCCGCCGGTACGCGGACCTGTTCTACCCGCTCGTGGTCGTCGCGGTCGCGTACGTCGCCGCCGCCACACAGCTCGCGGTCCCCGCGATGGCCGCGCTCGGGAAGGAGCTCGACCGGCTCTGGATCCTGAAGTCGCACCCCGTGGCGGGGACGACCGTGTACCGCGCGAAGGCCGCCGCGATCCTCGTCCTCGCCCCCGTCATTTTGGCGGTGATCGTCCTTCCGCTCCCGCTCGTGGCGGGGTTCCCGTGGATCACGATCGCGTTCTTGGCGGCGGTCTCCCTGGCGGTGTGTTTCGGGCTCCTCGCGCTCGGCCTCTGGGTCGGCGGCCGCCACCCGAACTTCGACCCGAACACGCAGGGCCTGCCGGACTCGATCGAGATGTACAACGTCTTCCTCGCCGCGCTCGTGTTCGCGTTCGTCCTCGTGTCCGTACCCACGGGCGTGTACCGCCTCAATCACGTCCTCGGGCTCTTGGCAGCGATCCTCGTCGCCGACCTGGCCGCGCTCGCGGTGGTGGTCACTACGGGCGGGGCCGCACACCGTTACGAACGCCTCGATTCGTAGCTCGGTTCACGATCTCCGCCAGCGCTGGCCGCCGCGGCTCACCGTCGTCACGATGGCTGTGCGTTCTTCACGGTCCACCTCATAGAAGATGTACAAGTCTCCGACCTTGAGCCGGAGTTTCTCGCGGCGGAAGACGCCCATCGTCCGTGCATCCAGGCCCGGCCTCCGGGTCACGGGGTCCTCGACGAGGCGCGGGAGCACCGCCAGGATTTGATCGACCGTGTCTTGGTGTCCCGCCCGCTGGAGCTGCTTGAGCTCCCGGTCGAATCCCGGGTCGATGACGACGAGGAACCCCTCCATCGCGCGTTCATACGTGGCGCCGGGCTCGAAACAATGGAGGGGAGAGAGGGGCGAAACTACCGGGTCGCTCGCCTTCGCCGCTGGTCCACCCGACGCCGGAGCTCCTCAAGGGTCAGACCGCCGCGTCTGCGAACGGCCGCGACCCGTCTCTCGTGGACCTTCAGGGCCTTCATGAGCATTGCATCGGGCACGACCTCGTCCAGGAGCTGTTCGACCACGTCGCTCATGGTGGCTCCTCCACTCTTGAGCATGCGAAGGCGCTCGTACGTCTCGGGCCGGAGATTCACCGTCCGATACGCCATTGCCTGTGAATAGGCAAGTTAGCTAATATAGTTGACGGAAGCGACGCGGGTCATCCGCCGCCGCTGACCGCGCGGGTGACCTCGAAGTGTCCGTCCTCCCACACGAGGGCGAAGTACCCCGTCTCGTGCTTCGTGCTCCGCATCTTCACGCACCGGATGCGGCGCTGCACGTACACGTCGCTCGTGTGGTGGAGCCCGAGGTGGATGATCCCGTCCGCGAGGTACGCCTCGTCCCGGAGGGCGCCCGTCGGGGAGAAGTCCAGCGGCTTCTCGCCGATGAGGAGGGAGGTGACGCCGAGGCCGCGCAGCCACTCGAAGAGGTAGTACAGGTCCGTCCGCGGGTCCTCGAACTTCGCCATGACCTCGAGCACGTCGACGGAGTCGAGGATCAGGAGCTTCGTGCCCTCCGCCTTCACGAAGTTGTTCGCGTACATCTTGAACAGGTCGAGCCACGAGCCCTTCGCCTGCAGGAACGAGAGGTTCTTGCGGATCGTGCCCATGTCGAGGATCGACAGGTGCTCGTACGCCTTCGGGTCGTCCATCCCGAGGCTGTGCATGTGCTCGAGGAGGAGGTCCTTGCCCTGCTCGAGCGTGATGTACGCGCAGTTCAGGCCCGTGCGGAGCGCGTTGTTGTACGCGATGCTGAAGCAGAGGGACGACTTCATCGTCCCCGGCGCGCCGGACACGAGGACCTGGTACCCGTCCGGGATCCCGCCGTTGAGGGATTCGTCGAAGCCCGTGACGAACGTGCGTACGCGATTCTTCCCCATGAAATCCGGACCGCTCGCGTCCGACGGGAGGGTTCGCCATAAAGCCTTTGTGGGCGTAATATCAATCGTAGAACTGTCCCGGCGCGACGCGGCCGCGCGGACCGGGCAACGTTTATATCGAGTGCGCCGGTTGGACCGCGCGCGATGGTCCTCGAGCTCGTCGCGTTCCCCCTCGTCCTGTTCCTCCCCGGGTACACGCTCATCAACCTCCTGTTCCCCCGGAAGGGGGAGCTCGACCGGGAGTACGACGCCCTGTACCGGATCACGCTCGGGATCGTGATGAGCATCGTCGTCCTCGTGTTCCTCGGCTTCTTCCTGAACGCGCTCGGAATCGACGCGTCGACGGGCTTGGGGTACTTCACGGCCCGGGACCTGTGGGTCGCGCTCTCCGCCCTCACGGTCACGTTCTTCGTCGTCGGCTGGTGGCGGGGCGCATATCCCATCCTCGCCCGCGTGCACCCCGCGCTTCGGCGGCCGATGCCCCGGGAGGCCGCGTCGATCCTCGGAGACCTCGACGTCGACCGCGTGACCCTCGGCAAGTTCCAGGACCTCGCGACCGCGCGGGAGAAGCTCCGGCGGGAGGTGCGGGACGCGGACCGCCGGGTGACCCTCCACACGGGCTCGATGCGGAAGCACTATGAGGAGAAACGGACGGAGGCGCAGGAGAAGCTCCAGCGGGTCGATGCCGCGATCCAGAAGCTCGAGGAGTCGCGGGCGGAGGAGCTCTATTGATGCAGTACAAGCAGGTGCTCGTCGTCCGCGAGGACCTCGACATCTCCGAGGGGAAGCGGGCCGTCCAGGTCGCGCACGGCGCCCTCGGGGCCGCGCAGGAGGCGCGCGAGCGGAGCGGGAAGTGGTACCAGGCGTGGCTCGCGGAGGGGCAGCGGAAGGTCGTGCTCCGCGCGCGGGATCTGACGGAACTGCGGGAATTGCATGAGAAGGCGAAGTCCCTCAAGCTCCCGTGCGTGCTCATTGACGATGCCGGCCTCACGGAGGTCCCGCCGGGGACGACGACGTGCCTCGGAATCGGGCCCGCGCCGGAGAACCTGATCGACCAGGTCACGGGCCGCTTGCGCCTCTGGTAGCCGCCAACGTTTTGGCGGCGGGCGACGTTCGCGTTTGCGGTGAAGGAGCAGGCCCGGTATCTCGGGATCGACGACGCGCCGTTCGTGTTCGGGGACGCGGAGACGGAGGTCGTCGGCATGGTCGTACGCGCGCCGAACTACGTCGAGGGCGCGCTGATGACGCGCGTGGCGGTGGACGGGCGGGATGCGACGGCGCGGTTGGCGGCGATGATCGGGCGATCGCGGTTCCGCGACAACCTCGCGCTCGTCCTCCTCGACGGCGCGGCGCTTGGCGGGTTCAACGTCGTGGACATCGGGGCGCTCCACGATGAGACGGGGGTACCGGTGGCGACGGTCACTCGCGACGAACCGGACAGCGCCGCGATTGAGAAGGCCCTCCGTGCACGATTCCCCGATGCCGAGGACCGGTTGGCGGTGCTCCGCCGCCAATCCCTGACGAAGGTCGCGACGGCGTACAAGCCGCTCTATGTCTCTTGCGCGGGGATGGGGCCCCGGGAGGTCGCCGAGGCGATCGAGAAGTGCACGGTCCGCGGCGCATTACCGGAGCCGATCCGGATCGCGCACATCGTCGCGACCGCGGTGAAGAGAGGCGAGTCTCACGGGAGGGCCTAAATGGATACCTCCCTTGCATCGGACCCTTTCGAGCGATTGACTCGTGCCGCACGGCGAAGGGGTTTGATCGGCAGCCTCACCATCGGGCTCACGTTCGGCGGGGTCCTCGTCTTCAGAGCGCTCTTCTGGCCCCCATCGCCGGACGAATACCCACTCTTCCTGTGGGGCTTCGTCCTCCCCGTCGGACTCGCCACGTTGTTTCCGGTGGTATTCATCTACAACGTCAATAGGACGATTCGTCGCCTTCGTCCGATCGCGCCGTTGATCGCGGACGCTGACCTGTCTTCCGGTCCCCGCGGCGTCACAATCGTCTTCCACGACGGCCTCGTCTTGGGAGTTCCTGGCCCTTTCGTCGTGTTCCTGATGTTCTTCGCGGCGAACGGGCAGGTGCTCTATCCGTCCCTGGTGGAAGCGGTTCGCTGGTGGCGGCTGTGGGGCACTCGGCGCGTGGGATTTGTCCGAGGAAGAAAGGGTCCTCCGCCCGTGGTCGCGGAGCTCGACGCCCTGCGGCTGCGAATGGGCGGTCCACTCGCCGCATGTCAGGTCCGGCAACGGACCTCGGATTGGCGGGACGCCAACGCCCCGTCTTGGATTGCCGGGGTTTCGTTCGCGAGCCATTTCGCGCGGGTGCGATTGGATCAGATGGTCCCTGAACTGCCAGCCATCCGTGGGTTCCTGCGACACGCCCTTTTCGCGTTTGCCGGCGTCGGTGGCTGAATCCCCTACCCGGGGGCAGCGGAGGACCTTTCTCAAGGCTTGCATCGGGCGAGTGGGAGGACGCCGCCAAGGGCCTTCAGCGTCTTCTCTTCCTCGTGGCGCTCACCGCTCCTCCCTCGGTGACGAACCGGCGGTTCTCGCGGACGTATCGCCGCAGGAACCATTCCAAGAAGATCGACTCCTCTCCTCGGATCTGCGACTGCTCTAACGCCCCATGGTACCGGTTCCGGCCCGAGTACGGGATGTCGAGCATCGGCAACCCACGGCGATGGAGCACGAAGTTCATGAGGAGCCGCGCGACACGGCCGTTCCCGTCCGAGAACGGGTGGACGGTCACGAACTTCAGGTGCGCGAGTCCCGCCAATTCCACAGGGTGCATCGAGTCTTTCGCGCGGTCGTACCATCGGAAGAACTCCCGGAGGAGCGGGTCCACCTCGACCGGCGACGGAGGGACGAACCGGCTGCCCGAGATCGCGACCTGGTGCCGGCGGATCCGCCCCGCGATGTCCGGATGCGTCGCCCGGAACAACTCGTGGTGCCATCGAAGGACCATGCCCAAGGCAAGATCCTTCCGCTCATGGAGGAGCGAGAGGAACACGGCGCGATGCGCTTCGGCCTCCTTGACGTCGCCGACGGGGCGCTCCGCGGGCGTGACCCTCCGGACGAGGAGGTCCGCCGTTTCCCTCAGGGTGAGCGTCGATCCCTCGATTCGCTGCGTGTTGTACGTGAACTGGACCGCGAAGGCCTCGAGGTTGCGCTCGCGGGCGGACGGCGGGCTGCGGCGGAAGTCGCGGGAGTACGCTCGTCGGATCGCCTCGAGGGCGGGATGCCACCGTTCGCGTCGCAGATCCGCGAGGAATCGCTCGCGCACGGATCGGAGGTCGCGCGGCATCGTTCGTCCGAGGTATCGCTCGCGCTTCTCGACTCGACCTCCCACCCGGACGGAGTGCTCGAGGTAGTAGTACTCCTGACCGCCGATGACGCGCTTGCGGACCCGCACCACGTGGATTCCTTACCCCTACAATCACTTAAGGATTTGTATTCCACTCACGAATGTAGGGGTAAATCATGGTCGCGGAACGGGTGGGTTTCTCTAGCTCGTCTTGTACCGCAGGATCGCCGCAACCCCGCCAAGGGCCTTCAGCTTCTTTCCCGCGTCGTGGTGTGTGCTCACGACGACAACCTTCCCTCGCGCTTGGTCGACGGCCTTCATGATCCGCTCTCCGTCTTCCGTCCGCACCGCCAAATCTGTGATGAGCAGCGTCTCCACGGCGCCTGACGCCGCCAACGACTCGACCTCCGGGCCGTACGCGACCTTCCCTCCTTTCGCAATCTCCTCGAGCACGCGCTCCACCGCGATCGTCTCGACGCCGACGCGGGACTCCTCGAGCGCCTTCGCTCCGGCCGCGCCCTTGAGCGCTTCCGTGATCCCCGCCATCCCCGCTTGGCTCGTCCCGTGCACGCGGATCTTGGCGGCGATGTCCGGCGCCTTCCCCCGCGCGTACGCGGCGAACTCGTCCTTCTCGAAGCCGGGGCCGAGGACGAGGAGCATCTCCCCGAGGTCCGAGAGGCGGAGCTTCCCGAGCACCTCCTCGAAGTAGTCCTCCTTCGTGCGCCCGCCCGGGAACATCTTCCCCTGGCGGCCGGACTTGATCACCGCCATCTCGCGGACGCCGTACTGGAGGACGTGCGCGAGCGTCGCCTCCTCGTCGTCGATCGCGAGGCACGCGATCACGGGCTTGTGCGTC
>VBMQ01000035.1 GCA_005878375.1 Methanobacteriota archaeon
CACATCTCGATCCGCGCGAACCAGCGGTGCGCGGCCGCCGCGCAGTCGAGCTACAACGCCGCCCTGAAGACGGCCCTCCGCGGCGGCGCGGTCTCTGGCCTCGCGATCGTGGCGATGAGCCTCCTCGGCGTCTCTCTCCTCTACTTCCTGTACGGTTGGGGCGCCCCCGCCACGAAGGCGGATCAGACGCAGGTCATCCTCTCGATGGTCGGCTTCGGCTTCGGCGCGAGCCTCGTCGCCCTCTTCGCGCAGCTCGGCGGCGGCATCTACACGAAGGCGGCGGACGTCGGCGCCGACCTCGTCGGCAAGGTCGAAAAGGGCATCCCGGAGGACGACCCGCGGAACCCCGCCGTGATCGCGGACCTCGTCGGGGACAACGTCGGGGACTGCGCGGGGCGCGGCGCGGACCTGTTCGAGTCCACCGCCGCGGAGAACATCGGCGCGATGGTCCTCGGCGCCGCCCTCTTCCCGTAGTCGATCGTCGGCGTGTTCGTCGTGAGCACGAAGGAGGAGGAGCAACCGATGAGCGCGCTGAACCGGGGCTACGGCGTGACGACGGTCCTGGCGGCGATCTTCTTCGGCGTCGCCGCGTACGCCATGCTCCAGCCGATCACGAGCCCGGGCATCGACCCCGTCTCCGGCCTCCCGTACCCGGCGGCGGCGAGCTGGACGTGGGCCGCGTACCTCGGCTGCGGCATCGTCGGCATCCTCACTGCCCTCGCGTTCATCTACATCACGCAGTACTACACAGAGGCGCGCTTCCGCCCCGTGAAGGAGATCGTGAAGGCCGCGGAGACGGGGCCGGGGACGGACGTGATCAGCGGGTTCGCGGTCGGCCTCGAGTCCACGGCCCTGCCCGCGCTCGGGATCATGGGCGCAATCTTGATCTCGTTCTTCCTCGGCGAGAGCACGGGCGTGCGCGTGTTCGTGACGCCGACATTCTCCATTGGCGGGGGTCTGTTCGGCACGGCCGTCGCGACGATGGGGATGCTCGCGACCGCCGCGTACATCCTCGCGATGGACACGTTCGGCCCGATCTCCGACAACGCGGCCGGGATCGTCGAGATGGCGGGGATCTCCGGCGCCGTGCGCAAGCAGATGGACAAGCTCGACGCGGCGGGGAACACGACGAAGGCGCTCACGAAGGGGTACGCCGTCGGCAGCGCCGCGTTGGCGGCGTTCCTCCTCTTCTCCGCATACCTCGAAGCCGCCAAGATCACGAGCGTGGACCTTGCGAAGCCCGAGGTGTTCGTCGGGGGCATCGCGGGTGTCACGCTCGTCTTCCTCTTCTCCGCGTTCGCGATCCGCGCGGTCGGGCGGGCGGCGTGGTCGATCATCACGGACGTGCGTGCCCAGTTCCGGGAGAACCCCGGAATCCTGGCGGGGACGTCACCGCCTAACTACGCCCGCTCCGTGGACATCGTGACGAAGTCCGCGCTGCGGGAGATGGTCGTGCCCGGCTTGTTGGCGGTGTTGACTCCGATCGCCGTCGGCTTCATCTTCAAGTTCGTCGTCGTGACTCCGGGCCTCCGTGCGGGCGAGCCGCTCGGCGCGACCCTGATGGTCGGGACGATCGCAGGCGTGATCCTCGCGCTCGTGCTGAACACGGGCGGGGGCGCGTGGGACAACGCGAAGAAGTTCATCGAGTCCCTCCCCGCCGGCAAGGGCACGGAGCAGCACAAGGCCGCGGTCGTCGGTGACACCGTTGGCGACCCGTTCAAGGACACCGCAGGCCCATCCCTCCACATCCTAGTGAAACTCCTCTCCAGCTCGCCCCGCTCCTGATTTGAGGAGCGCGCCGCGACGAGCCCGCCAGTAAACCCTAAATAGCGGGAGAAACTACGCGACTCTCCGCCTCCGGGGCCGCCCCATGTATCTCAAGGTCCAACGCGAAGACGTAGTGCGCATCCCGCCGGAGCGTCTCGGGGAGGATATCGACGAGCTCGCGAAGGAGTTCACGCGCACGCTCCTCGAGGGCCGCGTCGATGCGGACAAGTCCCTCACGATGATCGCGAGCAACGTCGAGCGCCTCGGGGAAGGCCGCATCGTCCACGGCGATGGCGCCGTGTACCAGAAGGTCCGATACGACGCGGTTGTGTGCCGCCCCACGCTCCAGGAGATCGTCGACGGCCAGGTCGTCGAGATCCTGAAGTTCGGCGCGTTCATCCGGTTCGGACCGCTCGACGGCCTCCTCCACATCTCCCAGGTCATGGACGACCGCGTGGACGTCGACGAGGAGAACCAGCGGCTGATCGGGAAGGACACGAAGCGCGACGTGCGCATCGGGGACAAGGTGCGCACGCGGATTGTCGCGGTCTCCCTGAACGAGCGCGCCCCGCGGGAAAGTAAGATCGGCCTCACGATGCGACAGCCCGGCCTCGGGAAGTTCGACTGGCTTGAAGAGGAACGGCGGAAGGGTGGCGGGGGCGGCGGCGAGGGCCGCCCGAAGCGGAGGCGATGACGTTGGCGGTGAAGATTCCGAAGGCGTGCCGGCACTGTTCGTTCATCAGCGACGAGGACAAGTGTCCTCGGTGCGGAAACGAGACGTCGAAGGACTGGCAGGGATACGTCGTCGTCGTCGACCACGGCCACTCCGAGATCGCCCGGAAGATGGGGATCACGTCGAACGGGAAGTACGCCCTCCGCGTCCGATGACCGGGCGTCAGAACCTTTATCGTGCCGCGGCGGATTCGCGCCTTTCATGAACGCACGCGTCCGCGCGGTCTTGGCGGCGTCGTTGGTCGTCGCGTCCCTGGCCTTCCTCGCTCCCGGCGCCCGAGCGATTAACTGGTGCCCGAACGTGACCGTCACGGTCGAGCCGCCGTTCTACACGACGAACATCCCGAGCACGTACACGGTCCTCGTCGTGAACTCCGGGTCCTCCGACCTGAACATCACGCAGGTCGCCGTGCGGTTCTCGTCCGAGACCTCCGACCGGATCATCAGCACGGCGAACGTGACGATCAGCGCGAGCGGGTCCGAGTCGTTCACGACCCCGCAGGTGACCCTCTCCGGCGGTTCGGTGACCGTGACCACGAAGCTCGACGGCTATGCGGTGACCGATCCCGCGGACGCGCGACAGTGCACGAAGACCTCGTCGATCCAGACGATCGACACCGGAGGGTTCTTCGGCGCCGCGATCTTCGCGATCATCGCGTTCGCGGTCGTCGTCGTCATCATTGTCATCGTCATCGTCGTGATCATCGTCGTCGTGACGCGGAAGAAGACGCCACCGGGGCCACCGCCGTACGCGCCCGGCTACCCGCCGCAGTATCCGCAGCCGTATCAGCCGCCGTACGGACCGCCGCCGGGGCAGCCGCCCCAAGGTCCGCCGCAGCAGCCGCCGCCGACGCGGTGAGGCACCCTTATCCGGCGTCCCCGCCATCGGCCGCCGATGGCGGGCCAGGACCTGTGGCGGGACCGACGCCTTCCGCACGCGATGCGGGACGAGCTGCGCCGTCCGCTCGGACCTGTCCTTTCCGGTGAGGAGGCCTTCGCGAAGGTGCGCAACGCTCCGTTCGTCGTCACCGTCGGCGACGCGTCCACCGCGGATCTCGCGGCCCGAGGGCGCGCGCCGAACATCGCCGTCGTCGACTTCAAGACAAGACGGAAGGCGGACGATGCGCTCCGCGAGCAAGTCCAGCAGATCGGGTCGCGCGTCCTGACGACCGTGAACCCGCCAACGACGCTCACGCGGGACATGTGGCGCGCGCTCTCCGAAGCCTTTAAATCGAAAGAGCGCGTCCGAATCGAAGTCCTCGGGGAAGAAGACCTCGCCGCCTTGGCGGCGATCGAACTCGCCCCTGAGGGGACCGCGGTCCTGTACGGAATGCCGGGCGAGGGCGTCGTGCTCGTGTGGGTCGACGCGCGCGCGAAGGCGGCGGTGCGGGATCTGCTCGCGCGGATGGTGTGACGTGGAGCTCACGGTGACGCAACGGCGAGAGAACGACCTGCTCGACCGGACGGAGGTCCGCTTCTCGATCTCGCACCCGCAGGCGGGCACGCCCGGCCGCGGCGACATCCGGAAGGCGCTCGCAGCCGTGCTGAACGCGAAGGACGCCGTCGTGATTCTCGACTGGGCCCGTTCCGAATTCGGGCGCACGAGCACGCGCGGCTACGCGAAGGTGTACAAGTCGAAGGAGCGCGCGATGGCGCTCGAGACCCCGCCGATCTTGATCCGCAACGGTCTCCTGCAGCGGGTCGCGAAGAAGGAAGCGCCGAAGGAGGCCCCCGAGGCGCCCGCACCCCGCGGAGAGAAGAAGGAGGCGAAGCCCGAGCCGAAGCCGGAGGCCGCGAAGGAGGCCCCGAAGGAAGAGGCGCCCAAGAAGGAGCCCTCCGCGAAGCCCGCGAAGGACGACGGCGCCAAGAAGGAGGCGCCCAAGCCGCCGAGGGAAGAGAAGAAGGAGGCGCCCGGGAAGAAGGAGCCCGCGAAGAAGGAGGAGGCACCGAAGGAGAAGAAGCCCGCCGCGAAGAAGGAGGGCAAGTGATGGCGGAGAAGGAGGGCAAGCGCACGGACGCGCTCAAACCCTATCTCTACAAGTCGGAGGGAGGGCGTCTCGAGCGACTCCGGACCCATTGCCCGAAGTGCGGCCCTGGGACGTTCCTCGCCCGCCACGCGGACCGCACAAGCTGCGGCCGCTGCGGGTACACGGAATTCTCGAAGACGTGAGCCCCAGAAAGTCTTATTCGCATCTCCCCGATGGGTGCGCCCGCGGGCCTGTAGTCTAGCTTGGATAGGACAGAGGCCTCCGGAGCCTCTGACCCGAGTTCGAATCTCGGCAGGCCCGTCCCCACGCGATCGCCGACCTGCGGCAAGGAGCGAACGTGGCAGTAGTCGTCACGGGACGGGGGGCGCCAGGCGGAAGCGGAGGACGCTGCTCTGCACGCCGTTGCTGACCTGCACGTGGACCTCGTGGTCTCCGCGCGACTGCACCTTCGGTGAGACGCCGTCGCGCTTCAGCACGGTGAGGAGACGGTCGAGCCGTTCGGGCGCGGCCATCGCGTACCCCCCCCGGAGCCGCTCGTACGCGTCCCCGAGCTCGTAGAACCGCTTGCCGTCCTCCTTCCACGACTTCAGGAGCCCGAGGCGCGTCAGGTCCGCGAGCGGCGGAAGCACGGCCTGCTGGTACGTCTTGAGGGATCGGAACACGCCGGACTGCGTGACCCGGTGCTCCTGTGCGACGAGGCGGACGATCCGTCCACGGATCCCGTTCGAGAGCGTCGCGAGGAGCGGGACGTCGCCGTCGCGGACGGCCCAAGGGAGGTAGTACACGGTCTTCGCCTTCACCGTGCGCGAGTCGAGGAGGCCCGCGCGCTCGAGGCGGAGCAGATGCCACCGCAGGCTCTGGGGCGGGATCCGCAGCTCTCGGGACATCCGGCGCAGGTGGGCGCACGGATGGTTCCACACGAACTCGAACACCTTCTGGCGGCGGGAATTCATCAAGAGGGAGGTGCCGCCCTCCCTCGGCTCGACGTCCGGGAGCGTGAATCCGGATCCAAGCGCCCGTTGGAGAGCCCGGCCCACGCCATCATGCTTCCGCCCCACCACAAACCTCCGAGGGACGACCGCATCCAACTCAGGGTATATGACGTTTCTTTGCGCCGTTCCCCGAACGACGACAATCGTGCATCGAATGCTCGCGCGCGTTCGCAGGCTACTCGGCGGCGTCCCCTTCGCGCGTCCCGTACGGCGTCGAGTATCGGAACGTCTCTCGGATCCGTTGGGGCCCGTCGATCTCCAGGATGTACGACGCGACCTCCTTTGGCACGAGCGACATCCAGTCGCCGCCATCGTAGATCCGCTTCCGGATCGCGGTCCCGGCGTACGCGTCCCGCTTGAACAATGGGAGCTCTTCGACGCGGAACCCCTTCTCCCGGAACAAGCGGACGACGAGGGGCGAGTTCGTGTACACGACGTCGAACTTCGGGACGAGGGAAACGACGTGGCCGACCCAGACGGAGTGGACGTGCGTGTCCGGGATCGGGACGATGTGGTACGGCCGGATCCCCTCCGCGTCGAGCGTGCGCTTGATCATCTCGTACCGCTCGCCGGCGGTGAACGGGTTCTCGCGGGTGTGGGAATACTGCGCGGACCCGATCCCGATTACGATCTCCCCGTGCTTGGCAAGGATCCGGCGGACCATGTCGAGGTGGCCGAGGTGGAACGGCTGGAACCGGCCGACGAAGAGGGGCCTCTCGCCCGCCATCCCCGCACCTACTGCGGGACGACCGCGCGCGGCACCGCCGGACGTTCGAGGATCGAGGGCTTCGCAACGAGCGCGCCGAGCTTCGTGAGCAGCCGCTCCTTCTTCGGGCCGACGAGCGCGTGCTCGAGCACGTCCTTCAGGGTCTCGGCGGGGACGATTTCGATGCGCCCGAGGTACTTGTCCTCCAAGAGGACGTCCTTCATGTTCGCCTTCGGGATAATGACCTTCTTGATCCCCATCTCCGCGGCCGCCTCGATCTTGGCGGTGACGCCGCCGACGGGCAGCACCTGCCCGCGGACGCTCAGTGAGCCGGTCATCGCGACGGTCTGATCGACTTCGACCTCCTCGATCGCGCTGATCACCGCCGTGGCGACGGAGATGGACGCCGAGTCCCCTTCCGTGCCCTCCCGGGACCCGACGAACTGGACGTGGATGTCGTGGTTCGAGATGTCCTCGCCCGTGTACTTCTTGATGAGCGCGGAGACGTTCTCGACTGCCTCCTTGGCGATGTCCCCCAGCCGCCCAGTCGCGATGATCTTCCCCCCGTGCTTCGTCTGCGCGGGCGTGACCTCCGCCGCGATCGGGAGGACGAGGCCGGAGAACTCCGCCATCGAGTTGTCCGCGACGAGGACCGCGAGCCCGTTCACGACGCCAACGATCTCCCCATCCGTCACGAACGTGCGGTATTCCTTGCCCCGCTCGATGAGCCGATCCGCGACCTGCTGCTCAAGGGAACGCGCGATCTTCTTTGCCCCGACGACGTGCTCCGCGAGGACGAGGGGCGCGCCGTGCTCGACCGCCATGTCGCCCGCGACGCGAATGAGCCCGCCAAGCTCGCGGAGCCGGAGCGTGAGCTGGCCGCGGCGGCCGGCGCGCCGCTGCGCCTCCCGGAGGATCTCCGCGACCGCCATCCGGTCGAAGTGGGGGATCTTCTTGTCCTTCGCGACCTCCTGCGCCACGAACCGCACAAGCTTCGTCCGGTTCGCCGCGGTGTCGGGCATCGTGCTCTTCATGTAGATTTCGTACCCGTACCCGCGGATCCGGGAACGGAGGGCGGGATGCATGCCCTGGACCGCGTCGAGGTTCCCCGCCGCGACGAGGAGGAAGTCGCACGGCACGGCCTCCGTCTTCACCATCGCGCCGCTCGACCGCTCGCTCTGCCCGACGATGCTGAAGCGCTTCTCCTGCATCGCGGTGAGGAGGGACTGCTGGCTCTCCATGCGCAGGATGTTGATCTCGTCGACGAATAGGACGCCCTTGTGCGCCTTGTGGATCGCCCCTGATTCCACGCGCTCGTGCGCCGGCGTCTCGAGGCCGCCGGACTGGAACGGGTCGTGCTTCACGTCGCCGAGGAGGGCGCCCGCGTGGCTGCCCGTCGCGTCGATGAAGGGCGGCAGATCGTCGGGTGTGTGGCCGACGAGGAGCTTCGGGACCATGAGGGACTCGGGCCGATGTCCTGTGTACCGGCGCGCCATGTAGATGATGCCGACCACGAGGATCCCGAACAGGAGGACCATCGGGTTGATCGTCTTCTTCTCCCAATCCACGCTCAGGAGGACGATGAGGCCCGCGAAGAAGATTAGGAGTACCATGACCATCGAGGCTTTCTGTTCCCGCCGCTGCATCGCCTCCGCCTTCTGCTGGTTCACGATCTCGCGGCCCTTGCCGGCGGGGACGACCCGGATCTTCGGCTCGTTCGTGTCCTCCGGGTTGTGGTAGACGACGATGTCCTGGAGCTCGTCCCGCGGGAGCAGCTCCGCCATCGAGCGCGCGAGCATCGACTTCCCGGTCCCCGGGTCGCCGATTAACATGACGTGCCGCTTCTGCTCCGCGGCCTTGTTGATGACTTCGACGGCCCCTTCCTGGCCGATGACTTGCTCGACGAGCTTCTCCGGAATCTTGACCTCGGCTGTGCTCCGGAACTCTTGCCGCTTCATCCATTCGTCGACCGGCGGGAGGTCGACGGACGGCTCCTCTGGCATCACAAAGCCTTCGTCTTCATAGCAAGAGGTCTGGGCTGTACATAAGGTTTTGCGCAAGAGAATGGCGCGTGCGAACGATGCGCGACTACTTCGCGGATTTCGCGGCGATCAGCGTGCCGAGCCCCTGAAATCCGGCCTCGACGTTTTGTCCCGTCTTCGCGCTCGTCCACAGGTACGGAGACTTGTGCATGTCCGCGACCTTCTTGATGTCGTCCTCTTGGATCACGCGCTGCTTCTCGAGGTCGACCTTGTTCGCGAGGAACTGGATCGGGATCTGTCCCGTGACCTTGTGCACCGCCGCGATCCAGTCGTGGAGTTCTCCGAGCGTGTCCTTGCGCGTCACGTCGCATACCGCGAGAATGCCCTGCGCGCCGTGGAAGTACGCCTCCTTCAACAGTTCCCGGAAGCCTTTCTCTCCCATGATGTCCCAGATCGTCATGTCGACCGCGATGTCGCCGTCCCCCTTCGGGCTCGCGACGACGAGCTCCTTCTTCGAGACCTTCGCGCCGAGCGTCGAGATGTACCGGTCGTCGAACTGGTCGTGGATGAACCGGCGGATGAGCGCGGTTTTCCCGACGGCGCCCTCGCCGACCAAGCACACTTTGACCTTCATGCGCTGCAAATCTGCCATGGACGCCGCATCCTATTGGCTGTATTTCAGCGTGACGGCCGCATCCTATAAAGAGGTATCCGGGTCGTTATTCCCGATGATATCACGGGGCGGGCGGCGCGTCGAGGACGTGGGACACCTGCTCCGCGAGCCCCCGAAACGCCTCCTCGACGTTGAGTCCCGTCTTCGCGCTCGTGAAGAAATACGCGGCGCCTTTCGGTTCCGCGATCGTCGCCAAGTCCGGCTCCTGCACGATGCCCTTCGCGCGGAGGTCCGCCTTGTTCCCGAGGATGACGAACGGGACCTCGCCCGCGTTCGGCCGGATCAGGTCAATCCAACCGTACAGGTCCTCGAGCGTGTCCTGGCGGGTGAGATCGCACACCGCCAAGACGCCATGCGCCCCCTCGAAGTACGATTCCTTCAGGAGCTGCCGGAAGCCCTTCTCCCCCATGATGTCCCAGATGACGAGGTCCATCGTCGCCGGCGATCCCCGCCACGCGCACTCGACGCTCTTCTTCGTGACCTTCGTGCCGATCGTCGCGATGTACCGGTCGTCGAACGTGTCCGTGACAAAACGACGGATGAGGCTCGTTTTGCCAACCCCGATGTCCCCGACGAGACACACCTTCGCCTTCACGTGCCGCGCGCGGGGGTACGCCTCCCCATACATTCTCGGATGCGAGCCCGAAAGCGGGGATATCCCTATTGGTACGGATATCAGCGGTGATACGGCGGCGCGGGCTCAGGCTTCCTTCTTGCCGAGCTTGTCCTTCGCGATCCGCTCCGCGAGGTTCTGGAACGCAGACTCCACGTTCTCGCCTGTCTTTGCGGACGTGAGGAAGAAAGGCGAATCGTACGCCTTCGTCGCCTGCACAAGCTCCTCTTCGCCGAGCTCCGCCTGGTCCTTCAGGTCCCACTTGTTCGCCATGAACTGGATCGGGATCTTTCCCGTGACGGAGTAGACGCCCTCGATCCAGTCGTCGAGGTCGTCGAGCGTCGTCTTGCGTGTGACGTCGCACACCGCAATCACGCCTTTCGCGCCATAGAAGTACGCCTCTTTCAGCAGCTCTCGGAACCCCTTCTGGCCCATGATGTCCCAGATCGTCATGTCGACCTTCACGGCCTCGCCGCCGACGTTCGGCACGTTCAGCTCCTTCTTCGAAACCTTCGTGCCCAGCGTCTGGATGTACTTGTCGTCAAAGTCCTCGAGGACGAACCGGCGGATGAGGCTCGTCTTCCCCACGGCGGCCTCCCCGACGAGGCAAATCTTGATCTTCATGCGGCGGGCGTCCATCGTTCCCTACCTGGTCGCGACATAGCCAGAGGTCGCCTCATAAACGTTTGCGCGTCGATTCCCCGCCTGATAATGCGCGACGCCCCGGCGGAGTCCCGGGGTGGGGGCAGAGGGATTTGAACCCTCGTCGGCGGGTTTCCACCGCGCGGGGTGCGACCCCGCTCGTTTCGGAATCGGGTCATCGCTCCAGTCTGTCGTCACAGGAGTCGGCAAACCCGTTCGCTCATCACGCCCTGGACTGGAGCCCGCTAGGATACCGGGCTACCCCATGCCCCCGGGGGATCAGCGCTGGCGCATCTTCTGCTCGCGCTTGCGGCGGCGCATCCGCTTCTTGCGCCACTTCCAACGCATTTGCCCGCGCTTCTTCCATGCCCGGGAACTCCGTTTCACCGCCGGGCGGTAGCGGGTCCCCGTTATTTAGCTTTCCACGGGAGGAGATTGCTCGTCGCATCTTGCACCCCCGCGAAGCGCTTCGCGCATGCGTCGGAGATTCGGCGGACGAATTCCCGAGTCTGTCTGACGAACGTAAGACATAAATATGCGGCACTCTCTTCTCCTTCCTCCGCGGGCCGTCGCCCGCGACAAGGGATGGAACCATGACCATACTGCGGGAAATCGACTTTGAGGAGGCGCGGCGGATCGCGGCGCAGAAGGGGCTCCAGCCGGGGCGCGTGCGGGGGACCGAGCAGGTCCGATTCACGACGGGCTCGAACGAGCGGCTCGAAGTGATCGACTGGACGACGTTCGAGCAAACCGTCCGGCGTCGCAACCTCGGCGTGTACGAGAGCGGCGGCTGGATGAAGCTCATGCGGAAGCACTAGGCTTCCGCTTTCTCCTTTTTTCCTGTTTCCAGCGGCGGTTCTCCCATCCCATCTTTAATTACGCGATGTCCCATGCCTCGGCCCGTGGGGCTTGAGGAGCAGGTCCTGAAGCGAGTCGTTCCTTCCTCTGAGGAAGAGGAGCGCATCCGCGCGACCGTGGACGACTTGCTCCGTCGCGTTGCGGACGGCGTCCGGAAGCGCGGGCTCGCCGCCGAACCGCTCCTCGTCGGCAGCGTCGCCAAAGGCACGCACCTCGCCGAGGCGGAGATCGACATCTTCGTCTGTTTCCCGCGCACGACCCCGCGGGAATCGCTCGAGAAAATGGGCCTCGAGCTTGGCGAGTTCTTGAATGAGAAGGCGCGGATGTACGCGGAACATCCGTACACGCGGGGACGCTGGAACGGGTTCGAGGTCGAGATCGTCCCGTGCTACCGGATCGCCGACGCCTCCGAGCGGATGAGCGCGGTGGACCGGACGCCCCTTCACGCAGAATACGTGATCGGCAAGCTCGGCCCGCACCAGCGGGACGAGGTCCGTCTCCTGAAGGCGTTCTGTGACGGCGTTGGTGT
>VBMQ01000036.1:0-10163 GCA_005878375.1 Methanobacteriota archaeon
TCGTGGTGCTCGATGTGTCGGGGGTAGATCGCGAGTTCCGTTCCGCACTTCAGGCAGTTCGCCGTGTACTTTGTAATCCGGATTCGAATCCCGCCACACGATGTCGGCCCAGCCTAAGACGTTTCCTCGTCGGCCGGTCGGTCTTCGAGACGTTTCTGGCGGCCTTCCCATTTGGCGGTGACGACGCGGACGATTTCGGCGGCTTTCTTCTCTCCGATCTTCGGGACCTCGGCGAGGGCGTGCTCGTCCGCATTGAACACGCCGCGCACAGAACCGAATCGTTCGAGGAGATTCTCCGAGAGCGTGTCGCCGATGCTCGGGAGGCCCTGCACGAGGAATTGCTGGCGCTGATCGAGCGTGAGGATCTTTGGCTTGTGCCGGAGCCCGAACTCCGCGACCTCGGCCCAACCGCCTTTATGCAGCGTGAAGAGCGCCTGGCACGTTTGCTCCTGGTCCGGTGTGAAGATGAGCGGAATGTGATCTCGGACCGTGAACGCGAGGATCGCGCCCCAAAACGAGCGAGGATTCTTGAGTTCCGCGACCTCCGTGAGGTCGCCCTCGACAAGGACGATTGGAACCGGATAGGTCTCGCGCAGGCGCTCGAGCTGCTCGAAGATCCGATGGTCGACGAGCGACGAGAAGAGGTCTGAGATTGTCTTCCGTTCGACGGCGATCTCGCCGATGACGTAGTCCCCCGGGTAGATCTGCTTGACCGTTACGGGGACCTTGAGTTCCTCGAGCCGCGCGACGATGTCCGCGGGCTCGCGGTGGTCGACGACGATCACGCCCCGCCAAAACGCGCCACGAAAGATAAGGGCGAGGGCTCGCGCTCGCGTGTGAGGTTCGCGAGAAAATAGAAGAGCGATCATATGCAGCCCGATTGACGGCTAAGCCGTCGTTGCACCACCGATGAGGTGCTAATGCAGTTACGGTGTGGTTAGTGGCTCCGGGCTAAGGCGGTCGCCCGAAGGCTTCCGCCGCACACCCGAGCTCTATCAACGTTGTCGATTACAACGGCCGTGAGGTGCCTCGTCTTGGGGGCGGCTTCGGGCTTAGATGCGTTCAGCCCTTATCCGATGGCGCGTGGCTGCTCGGCAATGCCTTGCCAGACAACCGATAGACTAGAGGCGCCGATCCCCCGTTCCTCTCGTACTAAAGGGACCTACCCCTCAGGCACCAAAGCGCTTCCAGCAAAAAGCAACAAACCTGTCTCACGACGGTCTAAACCCAGCTCACGATCCCTTTTAATGGGCGAACAACCCCACCCTTGGCAGCTCATGCACCGCCAGGATAGGAAGAGCCGACGTCGAAGTAGCAAGCCTCCAGGTCGATAGGAACTCTAGCTGGAGACAACTCAGTTATCCCCGGGGTAACTTTTCTGACATCAATGGCCCCCATCTCTGAGGCTCATTGGTTCGCTAGGCCTCACTTTCGTGTCATGGACTCTCGTTGGGCAAGTCCATGTCAGGCTGACTTGTCCCCTTACAGTTACCGGTGGATTTCTGACCCACCTAAGTCAACCTTTGGGCGCCCTTGTTACCGTTTTGAGGGCGTGGCGCCCCACCCAAACTGCCCACCTACCGTTGTTCACGCGAACGTGTTAGCCGTACGAACCCAGAAGGGCGGTGTTTCATCGGTCTCTCGGAGCCGGCCTAGCGGTCGGCCCTGGTAACGAGTCCCGCCTACGCTACACATCCAAACTCATACGGCAGCGACAGGCTGCAGTAAAGCTCCACGGGGTCTTCGCTTTCAGCTGGAAGGTACTGGACTGTGCGCCAGTAAGTCAGTTTCACCGGCTTCCAGGCGGGGACAGTAGCGCTCTCGTTGGGCCTTCATGCAAGTCGCCAATTAAGCGACAAGGTATTACGCTACCTTAAGCACGCTGTTACTTTCGAGACCGCTCCCTGATCGAGGGAGCGGCGGGCCGCGATTTCTCGCGACCTCCTCACGTCGCCGTGAGGGTCGGACTGTATCATCACCGCCATTCTGGCGGCGATCGGCGTACAGTCTCTGAGGGTTCCGACCTCGCGATCGGTCTTCCCTGCGGATTGTCCGCACCTCGAGATTGTTACCGCCAAACTTCGGCGGTACCCGAGGATGCTCGGAGTTCCCCGCATATAGCCGACTTCGACACCCCCTGTTTGTTGAGGGTCATAGTTACCCCCGCCGTTTACTGGTCCTTCGCCCCGTTGAAACGGGTTTTCAGATACCAGTACTGGGCAGGCTTCAGCGGCCGTACAAGACCTTTCGATTTGGCGGCCACCTACGTTTTTAGTAAACAGTCGGAGCGCCCTAGTCACTGCGACCAGCCTCTCTCGAGGCTGGCACCCCTTCTTCCGAAGGTACAGGGCTGATTTGCCGAGTTCCCTCGCCTGGATTATCGCCGACACGCCTTGGGCTTCTCACCCAGGGGCACCTGTGTCAGTTCTCGGTACGGACGCACAAGTTGACCCCATCACACTTTTCACGGGCACCGAGGATCGGCCGAAGAGAGGCCTTCACCTCTCCCACTCGCGCTTTCGTCCGGTTCTCGCCATGACGGCTCTCCCCGGAGTTCCACGCTTGGGCGTACAGGCAAGCACGCTCGGACTGCCTCGATGCGTCATGCGATGGGCAGGGACTTGCACGGTGCGGGAATATTAACCCGCTTCCCTTTCCACGTCCTCGGTTAAGGGACATGTTAGGACCGACTAACCCTCGGCTGACGAACATTGCCGAGGAACCCTGGCCCCTTCGGCGGTGGGGATTCTCACCCCACTTTGCTGCTACTCTTCCCAGGATTCGCGTCCGAACGCGGTCCATCGGACCTCACGGCCCGACTTCTCCCCGCGCACGGCGCCCCTCTACGAAATCACGTTTCCGTGTTCTGCGGTATCGGTGACCGACTTAGCCCCGTCCCTTTTCGGGGCCCGCGATCTCGGCTGGTGAGCTGTTACGCTATCTTTGAAGGATGGCTGCTTCTAAGCCCACCTCCCAGTTGTCTGAGACCGCGAACGCCCTTCGTTTGCACTTGGTCGGCACTTTGGGACCTTAACCGCAGGCTGGGTTCTTACCCTTTCGGACACCAAGCTTACCCACGATGCCCGCCTCCCGGCTTCTCAGGTGACCGCAAGTTTGGAGTTTGTCAGGGCACCGACGGATTTCTCCGCCTAAGCGCCCAAACCGTCGCTCTACCCCACGGTCCGTCCTCCACCGAGACTGAGCTGCGACTCATTTCGAGGGGAACCAGCTATTCCCGGCCTAGATTGGCCTTTCACCCCTATGCCCAGGTCAATCGAGTGATTTGCACATCAACATCGGGTCGGTCCTCCACCTCCCTTTCGGAAGGCTTCAACCTGCCCAGGCATAGATCGACCGGCTTCGGGTACCTCACAGACGACTCCTCGCGAGCCCACGACGTCCCTCGCGCTTGCGCGCTGCGGACCTGTCGCTTTCGCTACGGCTTCCCGCGTAAGGCGGTTAACCTCGCCGTCCATCCGGACTCCCTGGCCCGTTTTTCAAAACGGATGATAGGACGCCGCTCCACCCTTTCGGGTTTCGTCGCTTGCGCGCCCTATCGGCCTGTGGCTACCTGGTTTCAGGCTCTTTGCACCTCCCGTCAAGGGTACTTTTCAGCTTTCACTCACGCTACTACTGCGCTATCGGTCTCGGGTCGTATTTAGGGTTGGAGGGGGATGCCCCCCGCCTTCGCGCGCGATTTCCAACGCACGCTACTCTGGATCCTCCGAATCGTCCTCCTCGCGTACCCCTACGGGCCTGTCACCCTCTCTGTGGCCCCATTCCAGGGGACTTCGGGTTGGCGAGGTAGGACGTGCCGGAGTCCGAACGCCACATCTCTACCCCGTTACCGGGGCGGATTCGGTTTGCCCTGAGCCCTCTTCGATCGCCTTTACTGAGGGTATCTCGGTTGATTTCTCTTCCTCCCCGTACTAGGATGCTTCAATTCCGGGGGTTCCCGTTCCTTACGGAACGCTCCCGAAGGAGCAGGAGGTCCCATTCGGCGATCCGCGGATCACAGGTTCCATGCGCCTACCCGCGGCATTTCGCAGCTTGGCACGACCGTCTTCGGCGCCCGAGCCGAGCCATTCCCCAGGCAGCTTCTAACCGCTGACCTATCGGCTTAGCACACGTCCAGGCTGCATATGATCGGTGTCAACGGTGCGCTGTCCTCGGAGCGGACTCCTCCAGCGACCTCGACCCTACCCCGCCCGCGTCTCGCGAAGCACTGGCGGGTGCACGTCGCCTTCCGGACCAAAACGGGATGCCGCACATTGCGTTGGTGCATTGCCCTCGGTCCGGGAGAGCCTGAAAGTATAGCTCGCTAGGCTATTTAATCGTTCCTTTCCCGCTTCATGTGGAACGGAGTTGGGCGGCGGTCACGGTGCGGGCGTCACGACGCGCGCCTTCCCGCGTTCCGTCAAGACCTTGGCGATCGACGGATGGACCACGACGACGTCCTCCTTTTTCAGGCGGTACGTTCCGTCGGGCCCCGCGAACGGGGGGACGTCCTCGAGCACGTGGACGATCACGCCTTTTCGCGGCGAGGGCACGGCAGCGGACGGGGTGGGCGTGGCGCCCGGAGGGGGCATCGAGGCCGCAGGGACGGGCGACGCTCGCGTGCCCCCATACGCGGCCGAGCGCGCATCGGAGAGAAGCTCGACGAGCCGATGGAGGAGATCTTGTTCCGGTCGCGCGAGCCCTCGGACTTCCGTGTTCGCACCGCCCGCAATCGACCCCGCCAAAAGCCCGAGCTTCCGCTCGCGATATTGGTAGATCTGCTCCCGCTTCTGGAGGACCTTCCGCAGTTCGTCCTGGAGGAGCATCGATGCCTTCGAGTTCGGGTCCTTCGCGCGCGCGGCCGCCAGCTCGGACTCGAGGGATGACAGGTAGTTCTGGACTTTATCCCAGAAGTCTGGTTCGACCGCCGTCAGGGACTTCTTACCGCTCTCCTCTCGATACAACTTCGTGATCCGTTCGAAGTTGACGGGCTCCTCCGCCATGCGCGGCGGCATGGGGCCCACGGTATTTCACGATTGGCGAGCCCTAGCGCACCAAAGCCTTATGGGTCGCTCCCTTCCTTCAAGCGGGATGTTGGACGGCGCGGTCCGTGAGGTTGCGGACGGAATCCTGGTCGACGTAGACGTGCGGACCGACGCGCGAGAAACGAAAGTCACGGGGATCAACGTTTGGCGACGGGCACTCTCCGTGGATGTTGCGGCGGTCCCGCGGCGCGGTGAGGCGAACCGCACGCTCGAGGCCTTTTTCGGAAAGCTAGGAGGACGGGGGTCTTCGGCACAAGTGGTCCGCGGCGTGACTGCCCGCCGCAAGACGGTGCTCGTCAGGGGCGTGTCCCTGAAGCGTCTCGTCGAGGCGTTGGAGCAAAGGGTTCCATGAACTTGGAGGAAGTCCACGAGAAGCTCGCGCGGGTCATCAGCGAGCTGATCGACGCGAACGAGGAGGCCCTCGTCATCGTCGAGGGCGAGCGCGACGTGAAGGCCCTTCGGGGACTCGGGGTGACCGGCGAAATCGTAACGTTGCACCGAGGCGTCCGGGTTTTCAACCTGTGTGAGCGGTTGGCGGCGGAACATCGTCGCGTCGTGATCCTGACGGACTGGGACGTCCGAGGCGGGCAGCTCGCCCGCCTACTCCGCGACGGGTTCGCTGCGAACGGCGTCCGGGTCAACGACGATCTCCGCGCCCGGTTGGCGGCCTTGTGCCAGAAGGACATCAAGGCGGTCGAGGACCTTCCCGGATTCGCGGACCGGGTGGCGCCCCGCGAAGAGGACGGGCGACGCCGCCAGCGGTCAAACCGCGCATGGTACGCGGGCCGCGTCCGCCGGCCCTAGTTGTCGCGTGTCCCGAACCGCCGCGGAACCTTTATATACGGACCGTCCGTGTGCGGAATTGGGAACTCAGCCTCACCCTCACCACTCCAAGTCCTTCGAGATCCGGCGACCGGGATGACCGGCGCCGCACTCGGTTTCGCGAGGCCCCGGCAGGGGCGACGGGTTTTCGGCGAGTCCCAAGGCGACAGAACGTAGGGTGAAACGATGACCATTGACCCAGGCACGATGAAGTACTTGATCTCCGCCCGTCTCGAGACGGACGGGATTGTGGAGAAGCCCGACGTGGTCGGGGCGATTTTCGGGCAGACGGAGGGTCTGCTCGGCGAGGAGCTCGACCTGCGGGACTTGCAGAAGAGCGGCCGGATCGGCCGGATTGAAGTCGAGATCGACAGCCGGAAGGGGCGGAGCGCGGGGCTCGTGTACATCCCGTCCAGCCTCGACCAGGTCGAGACGTCGATCATGGCGGCGGCGCTCGAGACGATCGACCGCGTGGGCCCGTGCAAGGCCCAGATCAAGGTCGAGAAGGTTGAGGACGTCCGAGTGACGAAGCGCAACAAGATCATCGAGCGCGCGAAGCAGCTCCTCGGCTCGATGCTCGAGGGCTCGAAGGCGACGGGCGTCGACCTCCTCGACGAGGTCCGCTCGTCCGTCCAGATCTCCGAGATTGCCTCGTTCGGCCCGGAGCGTCTGCCCGCGGGCCCGAACGTACAGGACAGCGAGGCGATTCTGATCGTCGAAGGACGTCAGGACGTCCTGAACCTCCTGCGGTCCGGGATCAAGAACGCGGTCGCGGTCGAAGGCACGAACGTTCCAAAGTCCGTGCAGGACCTGAGCAAGCAGAAGGTCGTAACCGCGTTCCTCGACGGGGACCGCGGCGGCGACTTGATCCTGAAGGAGCTCCTGCAGGTCGCGGAAGTGGATTTCGTCGCCCGCGCGCCGCGCGGGCACGAGGTCGAGGAGATGACGCAGAAGCAGATCATGAAGGCGCTGCGGAACAAGATCCCGGCGGAGCAGTACGTGGAGATGTACGGGCTCGGCGCCGCGTACAAGCCGTCCGAAAAGGGCAGCGTGCCGGAGGGCCCAATGCCGGAGGACCGCGAGCCGGAGGCGCGCCCCGAGTCCCGGCCAATCGCCAGGGCGGTCCCCGTGGAGGCCCCCGAGCCGCCGGAACCCGCGCCGATGCGCGCGATGCCGGTCGCCCGGCCGGTCGAGCCGCGGTCCGCCGCGAAGGCGTTGCCGGCCGGCTCCGAGAAGTACCGCGAGATGCTCCTCCAGATTGGAGGGACGTCCCGCGCGAAGATCATCCGCGACGATGACTCCGTCGCCGCCGAAGTGCCCGTCCGAGAACTCGTGGAGACGCTCAAGCACAACGGCAAGGGCGCGAAGGCCGTCGTGTTCGACGGAATCATCACGCAACGGATCCTCGACATCGCGACGGATATCGGCCTCCGTTCCGTGATCGGGACGAAGATGGGCACGGTCACGAAGCCGCCCGCGGGTATCGACATCCTGACGCGGGAAGACTTGGCGTGAGGCGGGAGTATCCCGAAACAGGCGCCGCGCGACGCGGACCGGGGCCTCGGGCTCGAGGACATCGAGAGCACCACGGACGTCGCGATTCCTGCGGATCCGCTCGCGCGCGTGATCGGGCAGGACGATGCCGTCAATCTCGCGCGCGTCGCCGCCTCCCAGCGCCGCCACTTCCTACTCGTCGGCCCACCGGGGACGGGGAAGTCGATGATCGCGCAGGCCCTCGCACTGCACCTTCCCGTGCCGGATGAGGAGATCCGCGTCGTCCACAATCCCGAGAATCCGGAGCGCCCCCTGATCGAGGTCAAGAAGCGGGACGAAGTCCTCAAGGAGAACATCGAGCGCGAGGGCGCCGAAGGAGAACTGATCGACCCGAAGGAAGCGCCGATCAACGTCGCGGAGCGGCTCGGTTACAAGTGCGTGCACTGCGGCATCTACTCCTCCCCGAAGGATCGCGTCTGCCCGAAGTGCTCGCGGCCGAAGACGTCCGTGCAACAGCCGCTCGGGAACCCGTTCGGGGACCTGCTTGGCGGTTTCTTCGAGATGACGCTCGGCGAGCTCGGAGGGCGCGACCGGGTGACCACGACGCGGAAGCGGTTCGGCCAAGAGGAGGTCGTCGTGTACGAGCGCGCGGGCGAGATGATCAAAATTCTGGACCAGAAGGCGTTGGAGAAGCGCCGGCTCATGGAGAAGGACTCGCCGCGGAAGGTGCTCGTGCGCATCAACCGCCAACCGTTCGTGCTCGCGACGGGCGCGAGCGAGACGGAGCTGCTCGGCGATGTGAAGCACGACCCGTATGGCGGGCATCCGCAACTCGGGACCGCGCCGTACGAGCGCGTCGTTCCTGGGTCGATCCACGAGGCCCATCAAGGAGTCCTGTTCATCGACGAACTCCCGCAGCTGGGCATTCTCCAACGGTACATCCTCACGGCGATGCAGGAGAAGCGGTTCCCGATCTCGGGACGGAATCCGCAGAGCGCGGGCGCGTCCGTCCGCGTGGACAACGTGCCCTGTGACTTCATCTTCGTCGGCGCGTGCAACATCCAGGACCTTCCGAACATCCTGTCCCCCCTTCGCTCGCGCATCACCGGCTCCGGATACGAGGTCCTCGTCGAAGTGGCGATGGAGGACAACGACCGGAACCGCACGAAGATCGTCCAGTTCGTCGCGCAGGAGATCGCGGTCGACAAGCGCATCCCGCCGGCAAGCCGCGAGGCGATCAAAATGATTATCGAGGAGTCGCGGCGGCGGGCGAAGGAGATCGACAATCGGGACCATGGCCTCACATTGCGATTGCGTGAGCTCGGGGGCCTGATCCGAGCGGCTGGCGATTTGGCGGTGATGGAGGGAAGCGGGACGATCGAAGGCGCGCACATCGCGAAGGCGATCAAGATCGCGAAGTCTGCGGAGCAGCAGATCAAGGACCGGTATGGTTCGTACTATGCGGCCCAGGCGGCGGACATCTCCGAGTCGCAGAAGTCCCAGTCGCCGTACCACTACTGGAACTACCATCCGCACGACGACCGTCAGGGATACAAGTAGGCGACCTGCACGCGGGTGTTTGGCACGGTCTCGGCGTCTAGAAGTGCCGCCGCATCTTGTACCCGTCCTCCCCGTCGGTGTAGAACTTCGGCAGCAAGTTCGTGATCTCGAACCCGTACCGGGTATAGAATCGGATCGCGGAGTCGTTGCTCTTTCGAACCTCGAGCTCGACGCCGTGGATGCCCCGCATCGCGCACTCCTTGAGGAACGCGTCCATGAGGGCGCTTCCAATCCCCCTCCGCCGCCACGTTCCATACACCGCGAGCATGAGGACGCGGGCCAGTTGTGGTGCGCTCACGACCGCCGCCAAGAAGCCGACGACGGACGAGCCTTCTTCCGCGACGAGGAACCCGTCCCGCCACCACCGATGAATGTCGAGGTACAGAGATGTCGGATAATTCTCTCGGAGGGCGTCGCGGACGATTGCGGACACTGGCGGCAGGTCCTGCGGGGAAAATGGGCGAACCCGGAGCACGGGGCCGCGCAAGGCGAGGGCCGACTTTATACGTAACGGTGCCCCGCCAAAGGATGAAGTGTGCGACGGGGATGGGGACGCGATGCGCGTCCTCGTCGAGTTGTCCGGGGAGCAGCCAGCGCTCGCGCGCGCGGAGGTCTTGGCGGCCCTCGAGGCCGCTTCGCACCCGTTTCGGTTCCTGTTGGCCGAGGAGCGACTGCTGGCGGCGGAGACGGGGGCGGCTCCCGCGTGGCTTGGTCGCCGCCTCGCCCTCGCTCATTTCGTCGACGAGCTGATCGTTGGCGGGGAACTCGACGAGGTCGTCGATGCGGCGCGGTCGTTGAAGTTCGCGGGGCGGACATTCCGCGTCCGAGTAAACTCGTACAAGGGATGCCACAACAAGGTGGAATTGGAGAAGACCCTCGGCGACGTCGTATCGGGGACCGTAAACTTGGCGGCTCCAGAGGAAGAGGTGCGCCTCATCGAGGGAGAGCGCCACTATCTGTGCCGGCGTCTCGCCGCCATCGATCGGCGGGCGTTCGAGGCACGGAAAGTGGCGGAGCGCGCATTCGTCCAACCGATCTCGCTCCACCCGAGGCTTGCTCGGGCCCTCGTCAACCTGTCTCGGGTTCCCGACGGCGGTACTCTCCTCGATCCGTTTTGCGGCACAGGAGGCATTCTCTTGGAGGCGGGGCTCATCGGGGCTCGGCCGATTGGCGGGGACGTGCGAACGGACATGATCGAGGGGTCTCGGTCGGCGTTGCGGGAGTTCGGCGTGGAAGCGACGCTCT
>VBMQ01000036.1:10287-16218 GCA_005878375.1 Methanobacteriota archaeon
TACCTCGCGATGATTGTCCCCGATCTCGCGTTGGCGGTTCCCGCAGATGGCCTTACGTTGGTGGAATCCTATCCATATCGGGTCCACAAGAGCTTGACGCGGCACTTCGTCGTCATGAGACGCGCAAGTTGAATGATAGGATCTGGTCGGCGGCGGCGACCCCCTCGCCGAGGACGTGGGCCTTCAACGTGAATGACCACAGGGCGGGCGGAAACGTGTATCCGCGCGCGTCGAGGAGCACGTTGACCGTCGCGGTCTCGTTGCTGTCGAGGTAGAACCACGGGGCGGTGGCGGTGCCGTTCGCGGACGTGTTCCCGATTGAGATGATGCCGAACGAGATGTTGAGGTTCGCGTTCTGCAGGTTGCTCAATCCTTCGAGGGTGAGGCTCACGTTCGTCCGGACGTTCCCCACGTTCCGGATCAAAAGTGCGTAGCTCTGGGACGTGTGGTTGACTACGGTCGCGTTGATCGATGACACGGCCGTGCCCGGCGCGCTCGTCATCTCGAACTGGACACCGGAGACGGGCGCAATCGGGACGAGGGGGATCGCGACGAAGGAGAGCAGGAGGACGGCGGCAGCCCCTCCCGCCAACAGATACCGTTTCCCGTCGAGCCGGGAGAGGTCGTTGAGCGGCGGTGGGTGACGGGCGCCGAGGAGGAGGATGAAGATCGCGATGATGAACCATCCGAAGTAGAAGATGCCGAGGAAGAACATGAAGCCGAGGAACGCCCAGCTCGCGTACTTCCCGCGCTCTCCGAGGACCGCGCGCGCCACGTGGCCGCCGTCGAGTTGTCCCGCCGGCAGCAGGTTCAAGGCGGTGACAAATAGGCCGACCCACCCCGCGAATGCGGTCGGGTGGAGGAGGGTGTTCTGCGGGATCGGCATGAACGCTGCGAGGATCCTGTACAGAAGGGGGATGTCGATCGCGAAGCCGCCCCCCGTGTTCACGGGGATCGGTCGGGGGTCCGCGGACATGAGGAAGAATCCGAGGAGAGTCACCGGGATCGCGGTCAGAAGCCCGAGCACCGGCCCGGACGCGCCGATGTCGAGGAGCGCCTTCCGGTTCGGCATCGGGTCCCGCATGCTGATCATCGCGCCGAACGTCCCGAGGAGGGTGCCCGGGGCGGGGAGGAAGAACGGGAGCGACGCCTGGACATGGTACCGCTTCGCGACGATGTAGTGGCCCATCTCGTGGATCCCGAGGATCGCGAGGAGCGGGAGCGTGAACGTCAGGGAGCCCATCGCCCACGCCTCGAGCGAGAGCCAGTCCACGTTGTTGTAGCCAGACCAGTAGACCGCACCGGCCCACATCGTCGTCCCGATCGTGAGGATGAAGAGGAGCAGGTTGACCTGCGAACCGAGGAACCGTTGGGGCGGCCTCCGTTGGACGAGGATCGTGTGTTCCCCGCCCTCGCGCGTGAGCATCGGGATGTAGTTCTTCGGGACGAGCTCCTTCCGCAGGTCCTCGAACTTCGCTTCCATCGTGGCGAGGTCGACCGTGACGAGGAACTGGACGGCCTGGGGCGTCACCCGTGTCTCGTAGACGGGGAAGCGCGTGGCGATCACGCCCCGGACATACTCGATTTCCTTGTCCGCCTCGGTGAACATGGTTCGCCGTCCCTACCGTCGGCCTCTATTTCAAGTTCAGCCCAGCGCGTCCCGGATGTTGGACACGGCCGTCGCCAACGCCTCGCCGACGCGGTCGACGTTCGGCCCGCCCCCCTGCGCAAAGTCCGCGGCGCCGCCGCCGCCACCGCCGAGTTCAGCCGCCGCGGTGCGCGCGATCGCGAGGCAATCGAGGGCGACGTCGACGCTCCGTGCGATGAGCACGCTGCCGGAACCGTTCCGCGCCGCGAACGCGACGACGTTGCCTCCTTCCTGGATAATCGTCGCGGCGAGCCGCTTGAGGTCCCCCGCGTTGCCTGGATTCACCGTGCCTTGCCACAAGCGCGCGGCCCCTACGCGGCTAACGTGGACCTCGACGGTTCGGTCGCCGAGAGGCAGGACTTTCGTGCTCGCCTCGGCGCCTTCCTTCAACGCGGTTTCGAGCGTTCGCCGATCGGAGATTTCCGCACGCTTGCGCAGCTCCCGCACCTCTTCTTGCAATTGACCGACCGCCTCCGCGACCTGGTTCGCAGGGACCCCGAGCCGCTCGCGGACCGCCGCCAAACTCTCCGACTCCCGTTGCACGTGCTCGAGCGCTGCGGCCCCCGCTACGTATTCGAGGCGGTCGACGCCGTCCTGGATCCGCGTCGTCCGCAGGATCTTGATCAACCCGGCCTCGCTCGTCCGCGCGCAGTGGGTCCCGCCGCACGCCTCAATGTCCCAGTCCGGGATCTCGACGACGCGCAGCTTCGCTCCGGGGACGGATCCGCCCTGGTACAACCGAAAGCCGTACTTGCGTTCTGCGAGTTCGCGAGGGACGAATTTCGTGATGATCTTCCGATCGGAGAGGACGATGTCATTCGCGAGCCGCTCGATCTTCCGGACTTCGTCGGCCGTGAGCGCGTCGAAGTGCGTGATGTCGAGCCGCGCCTCGTCCTCCCCCTTGTGCGCGCCGGACTGCCACACATGGTTCCCGAGCACCTTGCGCGCGGCACCGAGGGTGATGTGCGTGGCGGTGTGGTGGCGCTTGAGCCGCTGCCGGCGGTCCCAGTCGATCTCGCACTTCACCCGCTTGCCGACGACAAGGTTCGACGGTGTGACCGTGAAAAAGTGCACGACGGACTCGCCGATTTGCTGCACATCTATGACGTCGTAGCCGCGGATCGTGCCGTGATCCGCCTCCTGCCCTCCGCCTTCCGGATAGAAGAACGTCTGGTCGAGGACGACGCCCGTGCCTTCGACCGCGAGGACCTTCGCAAAGAACTTCTGCTTCTTCATGTCCTCGTAGACGCGGAGCTTCGACGGCGGGGGCGTTCCGGACCAAGCGTGAACCTTCGCTTCTTTGGGGGCGACGAGCGCGTGGCGGCTCGCGACCCGCGTGAAAAAGTCGTCGGGGACATCGACGGGCATCTCCGCAAATTCTTTGACGATTTCTGGCGGGAGCCCGTGGGAATCGTACAGCTCCACGAGCGCATCCGCGTCGATCTGGGCGGCCCCGCGGCCCTTCAACTCGACCTCGACGCGGCGGACCGTGTCGCGTCCCTTCCTTAACGTCTCCTCATACCGCCGCTGCTCGACGTCGAGCAACCTCAGGATGTCCGTCCGGTTCGCGAACACCTCGGGGAAGTCCTCCATGTACATCTGGACGAAGAGGGTCACGAGGTCCGTGAGCTTCATGTCGATGTCGAGGGTGCGGAACGCACGCATCCCGCGCCGGACGAGGAGTCGCGCGAAATATCCTTCGCGGGAGTTGCTCGGGACGACGCCGTCCGCAAGGACCATCATGAGCGTGCGCGCATGGTCGAGCACCGCGTACGCGCTTTCGAGGGGAAGGACGATGCTCATCAGCTCCTCGACCGAGAGGCCGAGGCGTTGTGCCGTCTGTTGTCGGATCGCGCGCACGTCCGCGAACGAATCGATTTTCGTCATCCCCGCGACCTTGCTGTATTCTCCGAGGACGCGATCGTCGATCTTCATCGCGCCGATCGCGCGCTTGATGTACGTGAGCATGTCCCCGAACACCGCCTCGTACGCGCTCGGCGTCGCCTGGGAGACCCACGTGAGACGTTCGAGCCCGTATCCCGTATCGACGACCCGCGTCTCCATCGGGATCCGGTTCCCGTTCGCGTCCTTGTACTGCATGAAGACGAGGGTTGCGACCTCGGCCCCGCCCAGGATGACCTCGAGGCACGGCCCGGAGTTGCCGCCCCCCTCCCACAGGGACTCCTTGTAGGTGAGGAGCTTCCCTTCCACGCCAAGGCGGTCCGTGAAGAACTCGTGGCACAGCTCGACCGTTCGGTCCGTCCAATAGATCTCCTTGTTCTTCCGGTTGAACGCGTGGTGCGCGAGCATCTCGAACATCGTGAAGTGCTCGCCGGAGCGCCCGACGTTGTCGACGTCGTTGAACCGAGCGCACGGTTGGGAGATGCACAGGGGGTTCGCCGGCGGGTCAACGACCCCATCGATCACGTACGGCTGGAACGGGTACACGGACGCCTGCGTGAAGAAGACGTCGTCCCGCCACCGCGCGACGATCGGGTAGCGCTTGATGCGCGTGTGACCTTTCGATTCGAAGAAGGAAAGGAATTCTTCGCGCATCGCGCGGAGCGGGAGCGGCCGCTTCATCGGGGAGTGGCCGAGGAAGTCGTACTCCTTGCACGGGGTCTCGCCGCAGGTCGGCGGGTCCCCCTGCGTCCAGTACGGAGTCTTGCACGAGGGGCACGTCTTTCGCTGGAATCCGGCGGTGCGAAACAGCTCGACTTCGTACTCGTTTGGCATGGAACGGCCCTCGAACAAGGCCCGCCTATTAAGATGCTTGCGGGTCGCGCGTTCACCGGAGGGCGAGCGCGAGAAAGACCGCGAAGAGCAGCCAGCCCAGCGCGATGACGCCGACGACCGTACCGATCGAGGTGTCCACCGCCATCCGGTGGGACAGTTGGACGCCACCGCCCCAGAGGGCCACGATTTGCGTATCCGGTGACCCGCCAAGATGTTATCGGAAGCCGAGGCCGAGCTGGTCCTCGACCATGCGGTCGACGACGGTCAGGAACTCCTGCTCCTTGCCCGGCGGGATCGTCGCGCCCGCCGCCACGTGATGGCCACCGCCCTCGCCGCCGACGGCTTTCGCAGCGTCGCGCATGATCGCCGCCAAGTCGAGCCCTCGCGCGACGAGGTCGCGCGTGCCCCGGGCACTGACCTTGATCCCATCGTCGGCGTTCGCGAACGCGAGGATGGGCAAGTCCTTGCTCACGCCGGGGGCGTTGTACGCCATGCTCGCGGCGATGCCCACGACCGTGTCCCGGATCTTGTCGCCGCCGTGGAAGTATTGGATTGCCGCCAACTGCTGAATCCCGATCTCGTCGATGAAGTCGAGGGAGCGGACGATCGTCTCTCGGTGACCGCGCAAGAGGGCGAACGACTCCTCGAGCGCGTCCGCCCGATCGCCCCGGCAGACCCGATAGCCGACGTCCGCGCGGTCGTACCGTCCGCACGCGTTGATGAGCGTCCCGAACTCCTTCGCGTCCCGCGTCGGGCTCCCGCGTTCCTCCTTCAGGAGCGTGTACTGCTCCCCCACCAACCGCTCCGTCTCCGCGAACCCGCACCCGCGGTCGAGCATGTGGCGCACGAGCTCCGACATCACGAGGCGCTTCTGGTCCTGCGGGAGCTCGTTCCACGCGATCCACCGGTCCTCCTGTTTCGGCTCGAGGCCGAGCTCAAGGAGGAACGCGATGCACGCTTCCCCGTTGCCGGAGAGCCGCGGGATCCATGGGTCGCTCGCGTATTGGAGCATTTTGTGGATCGGTCGCGTCTCTCGTCCGAACAGCCGCAGGTCGACCTTCGCCTCGAGCACGCCCGCTTGCACGCCGTCGTCGAGGATTTGGCGGTTGAAGCCGGTGAGCCGACGGAACTCGCGCTCCTGCATGTCCGCGACGGCGCCGACGATCGCGATCGCCGCGAGGTCCGTGTTCCGAGAGTCCATCGCCTTCGCGACGAGGTACGTCGTGCCCGATCCGCTCGCGGCGTCGCTGCCCTCACCGAGCAGGTGCGGGTTCAGCATGAGCACGCGGTCTTGGGCCTCCGCGAGAGCCGCCAGATCCCCGCGGGCCTCTCGAGGAATCTCGCGCTCCGACGGGACGTGATGGTCCGTGATGATCGCCGTAAGACCGTCCATCCGGTCGTACATCGCAGCGCCGAAGTCGCAGAACCATGCGACTGGCGGGTTATCCTTCTTTATCGCCGCCAACGCGGCCTCGTCAAGCTTCTTCAGGAATGTCACGTCGTGTGCGACCCCCGCGCGCGCGAGCGCTTCCGACGCGATCGCGGAA
>VBMQ01000036.1:16291-19928 GCA_005878375.1 Methanobacteriota archaeon
TCGAGCAGCCTTCGGTCCGGTAAGACGGTTTCGGCACCGCCAAGGATAAGCCGCAAGGGAGGGATGTCTATGAGATGGCGGACGAGGGCAGGCCGGAGCCGTCAATCTTCTCGTCGTATCGCGTCCAAGACCGGCTGTATGGCCGGCACGTGTTCCGGCCTTGGCGGTTGGCGGTCGCATGTGTCTCCCTGGCATTTGCCGCCCTTTTCGGGTGGTTCGTCTTCCTGATTGTCCCGGGATGGCCGCGCGAGCTCATCATGCCGCCCTACCCGTTAGTGCCCTCGATTGTGATCCTGATCCTCGTGTTTCTGGCGGCGTTCCGGAACGAGCCTGGGTGGGTTTATCCCGCCGCGATACTCGGCCTCGTCCTCCTTGGGTTCCCTACCCTCGCGACCCTCCTCTGTATCCTCGCCCTCGTCATGATTCTCCGAGTCGAGACGAGCGAACCACTCGCGGGCAACCTATAAGGCACGCGCCCGCGATGGTCGGAGCGATGTTGTCCGAAATGTCGCCGAAAGAAATACTAGAGACCTACCGCACGATTGCGGTCGTCGGGATGTCGAAGGATCCCAGCAAGGACGCGCACACGGTCCCGGCCTACTTGAAGGAGCAGGGATATCGGATCATTCCCGTGAACCCGACCGCGACGGAGATCCTCGGCGAAAAGGCGTATCCGAGCTTGACGGCGGTGCCGGACGGGTACGAGATCGTGGACATCTTCCGTCCCTCGGACCAGGTCGGGCCGATTGTGGACGAGGCGCTCGCCGCGGGGAAGGCGAAGGCGATCTGGATGCAGTCCGGAATCGTGAACGAGGCCGCCGCGGCGAGGGCGCGTGCCGCTGGAATGTACGTCATCATGGACCGATGCATGCGGACGGAACACCGCCTCCACATCCGCTGATTTCATCGTTGAAAATCACGAACGATACGGTATCACGCTCGCTTTAAGACCCCCGTTTCCGATGGAGGTAACGGCCCGTGCCCTCGGGGGAGCGCATTGTACCGGATTGAACCGCCGGTCCACGACCGTGTCAAAGTGAAGCTGTGCCTCGTCGGCGACTCCGGCGTTGGCAAAACCTCTCTGATTCGGCGGTACGTCTTGGACATGTTCGATGACCTGTACATTCAGACCCTCGGCGCGAAGGTGACGAAGAAGACGATCATGCTCCCCGTGTACAATCCGGGGCCGCCCCTCGAGGTCGTGATCACGATCTGGGACGTGATGGGCAACGCGGGCTTCCGCGAACTCCTCAAGGAATCGTACTTCTACGGATGCCAAGGCATCCTCGCGGTCGCGGACGTGACGCAGCGCGCGACGCTCGAGGACCTCGACGGCTGGATTGACCGCGCCTGGGACGTCGCGGGCGATGTCCCGGTGCACATCCTCGTGAACAAGGTCGACATCGAAGAGGGGCACGCGGTCGCCCCGGACCGGGTCAAGGCGTTCAGCGAGGCGTACGGCTCGCCCTATTTGTTTACGAGCGCGAAGCGGGGAGACAACGTCGGCCGCGCGTTCGACGACCTCGCGCGGCGGATCGTGGACCCGAAGACGCGGTCCCTCGTGCTCCCCAGCTAGCGGATCGTGACGCCGCGGACGCCGTCGAGCTGGCGGATGCGGGGCAGGAGGCGCTCGGGCACCGGCTTTTCCGTGATCAGCATCGCCTTCGGGTCCTCGAAGATTTCGGGGTCGTCGACGACGACTTGGCGGACGCTGATCCCGGCCTCCGCGATGATCGCGGCCGTCCCCGCCAAGATTCCCGGCTTCGAGGCGTTCGTCGGCAGGATCTCGATCGCGCCCCATCCCATCTGCGGGGCGACGTTGCCGAGGTGGCACACGGGCCACAACCGGGAAAAGAAGTCACGGAGCTGGGGTGTCTTCTCGATCGTCTCGACGGTCCCGACGACGACGCGGCGGTCGATCCCGAGCGCGCGTGCGATCGCGCTGTCGGTGAGCTCGATGTCGCCCGCGTACACGGACCCGTCCTTCGTCCGCAGCCCATGGGCCAGCATAAGTTGCGCCACCCGTTCTTGCGCCGGAAACCCCTTGAAGTGCGGCTTCAGTTTCGCCCACATCCTCGCTCACCCCGCCTGATGCATACGTTTGTTCATCGAGGCATAAAGACTCCGGGATATGAGGTACATTACTGTACAGTAAAGGACAGAAGTGCTATATAGTGTCCACGACATCAAGGGCCCGAGAATGGCGGGCCGGGAGTGCAACCCCCTCCTTTGCGCCAACCACCTCCATTGAATGCAGCCATGGGAGGCGGGGCGTCCGACCACCTCGCCTCCCCGTTTTCTCCTGATCGCAGATGGGTCGTGCGACCGATGAGGGTGTGACGGTGTACAAGTAGCGCACAGAGCCAAGCGTAGCGGGCGCTCAACGCGACGTCGTGAATCCGCTCGGGGTCCTCGGGCTCATCCTCCTCCTGTCCCTCCTCGGAACGGTCGCCGGCCTCGCGACCGGTCTTGTCCCCGGAATTCATGTCAACAATGTCGCGCTTCTCGTCCTAGCGGCGAGCCCGGCGATCCTCGGGTCCCTCGAGGCGTCGGTCGGCGGAGAGGGCGTCTTGCTCTTGGCGGCGTTCCTCGTGGCCGCGAGCGCCGCGCACGGCATGTCCTCCTTGCTCCCGTCCGTGTTCCTCGGCGCGCCGGACGAGGACACGGCGCTGAGCGTATTGCCGGGACACCGCCTCCTCGTCCAGGGGCGCGGCTACGAGGCCGTCCTTCTCGCCGCGCGAGGCGCGCTCCTCGCGACCTTCCTGGCGATCCCGATGCTCCTCCCGTTCCGCCTCCTCCTCGGCTCTCCCGTCAATGGGTACGCGAAGCTCCGTCCCGTCCTCCCACTCGTCCTCCTCTTGCTCGTCGTCCTCCTTGTTGCGATGGAAGGGCGTTCTTCGGAAGAGCCGTCCCGTCGCCTGCGCAAGCGGGCGTGGGCGGTCGGGCTTCTCCTCCTCGCCGGCCTCCTAGGGTGGATCGTCCTCCGGCCCGGCGTCCTCGAGGACGCATGGGTCCCCGTTCCCGTGGCCGGCGGTTCGCTCATCCTGTTTCCGCTCTTCACAGGCCTCTTCGGACTCCCGACCCTCCTGATGGCGGCCCGGACCCGAGGCCGCTTGCCTCCGCAGATTCTCGGTCCTGCGGACCCGCTCCCGGACTGGCGGCGGACGCGCGCGGTCCTGTCGGGGACGCTCGCGGGTGCGGCCGTATCGTGGTTCCCCGGCCTCGGAGGCTCGAATGCGACCGTGGTGGCACAGCTGCTCGCCGGGGGCGAACCTCAGGAGGACCCTGACGCGGATCGCGAGTTCCTTCTCGCGGCCGGGGCGGCGAGTGCGTCTTCACGTTCGCGACGCTGTTCGTGATCCTTCGCGCCAGGAGCGGCGTTGCGGCCGCCGTCGATGCGATCGCCTCGGGGGCGTCGACGTGGGAACCGCTGGACAATCCGCCCCTCCTCTTCCTCGCGGTCCTCATTTCCCTGTTCGTCGGCGTGCTTGTCGCGTACGTGGCCACGGTCCGTCTCGCGCGACCGTTCGCAATTCTCGCGGGGCGCGTCCGGTACGGGCGCTTCGCGGCCCTCACGGCCTTCGGCTTGGCGCTGGCGGTCGGACTCGTCACCGGACCGGTCGGCCTCGCCGTGCTG
>VBMQ01000121.1:0-2738 GCA_005878375.1 Methanobacteriota archaeon
TGACGGAGCGTTTGTCACTTTCTCGTCGCCCTTTATCCTGTTCCACAGAGCGAGTTGACGCTTGAGCGTTTCGACTTTCGGATTATCGTCCGCAGTCTCGATGTCCTCCACCGCTTCCGGAACATGTGCTTCCTCCCACATCTTCTTGACCTTCGTGTCTATGGTGGCCTCGGCGAAGTCGTCGAGAGTGTCGATCACGGACTCGGGGAACCAGAACCCCGCGGCCTTGACGAACTTCTCGATCTTCCCGCAGGTCCGGCAGCGCGACTCCATCTTCGGCGTGCCGTTGCCGGTCATGTTGAGTGCCTTCACCTTGAAGTCCTCGCAGACATCGCACCAGAACTTGTGGCCCGCGCCGCGGTCCCCGCTGCTGTCCTGCTGCTTCGCCTTGTCCTTGAAGGCGGGCTCGAACTGGTGCACGACCTTCTGCTTCATCGCTGCTCGCCCTCCTCTTCCCTGCGCTCGCGGCGGATGATGATCGGCGCGGAGTCGGAGCCCCTGATCTCCTTCCAGAACTTCAACTGGCCCTTGGTCCACTGCCTGATGTCGTCCGTGACGCGCTTCAGGTCGAGTTCCGTGGTGGCGAGCGAGGCCGCGTATGCGCCCATCTCGTATGCGCCGCTGACGTGCGTCGCGTCGGGATGGAGCGACTTGCTGCCGAAGCCCATGAAGACCTCCGTCTTCCCGTCGGGAACGTAGCCGAGGTCCGTGAACAGGCGGCTGAAACTGCGCTTCTTCGAGAGGATCGCGATTGACCGCGGGCTCAACTTGTAGAACCACGTGCGAGCCACGGGGTAGTAGGCCGACTCCTGCTCAAGCAGCGGCGACGGAAGGATCGCTATGCCGGGGTTGCCCGCGGAGTTGATCTTCGTCTTGAGGTAGTTCCACCCGAGCACGGGGATGATCGCCCAGGTCATCTTCCCGTCGTTGATGAAGCGGTACTCCTGCTTCGGGCCCTTGTAGCGCGAGAAGCGCCGGTTCTCGCCGGAGAGCATCATGCTGGAGAAGCGCGCGGCCCCCGCGAAGGAGACAGCCGAACTCACCAGCGCGGCCATCATGATCAGGGCGATCACGGTCCACGGGATCGGGATGCTGACCTGCGGGAAGACGATTGCGCCGAGTACTCCGAGCCCGATGATCGCCGCGGCGTTCGCGATGTGGAGCCGCGAGAGCATCTCACTGCACCTCGCGCTGGTCGGGCTTCATCGTTTCCTCGCGCTGAGCGCCGAAGATGAAGCGCTTCAGCGTCTCGCGCATCGAGGTCTTCTTCGTCGTCGCGATCATCTGCCTGATCTGGTTCATGCCGGTCTCGTGGCCGATCACGCCCTGCTCGATCAGGTCCGCGATGACGCCGGAGCGGTTGATGATGTGGTCCTGCTGCTGCAACTCCTCGGTCGTCGTCGGAGTGAGCAGGCTGTTCACGAGCCCGAAGCGCGCCTCGGACCGTGACTTCTTCTCCATGTTGAAGGACGAGAAGAGGTTCTGCGTCGCCGACTTCGCGAAGAACGAGCACACGGCCATCAGCAGCCGCGGGTGCTCCAGCGGCGTGGCGTGGCTGTAGATCAGCGTCGTCTCCTCGGACAGCGCTTCGACCGACGCCGCGGGAATCACGGTCATGTCGCGGTCCGCGGTGTTGATCGCCGCGATGGCGTACCCGCCCATCGGCATGGCCGCCATGCCCGGCGTCCGCTCGGTTGACTGGGTCCTGCTGATCTCCGTCGCGAAGCGACTCTTGCGGAGCGAGTCCATCATGAAGACCGCGGTCCCGCCCTTGTCGCGCCACCCGGCGAGCAGCCAGATTCCGGAGAGGTACGCCGAGACGCCGATCAGCGAGAGCAGGAAGAGGAAGTTGACCCCGTAGATTCTTGCGAAGGGAGTGATCAGTGCGAAGATCACGACCAGGGCGATCACGATGGTGAGCGGCTTGATATTTATCGCCATGGGCCGCCTAGTCCTTCTTCAGCGCCTCGACGAACTGCTCCGCCTGAGTGTTCTCCGGCTTGCGCTTGCGCCTGAGACCGGAGAAGAACCCGCCCTCTTTCTGCGGCTCGACCTTGCGCTGCGACTCTTTCACGTGCACCGTCCTCGCGGCGGCATCATCGCTGCCGACGACGCCGTACTCCACGCGCTTCGTGGTCGTCTTCGAGGTCACGATGCGCTTCACCATCTACTCTTCCACCTCGGAGGACTTGTCCCCGGCGGTGTGTCGCTCGACGATCAGTGCCTCAAGGAACTGCTCGAACTCGCTCTCGCTCTTGACTTGCTCGGTGACTTTCTTTCGCCCGTACCACATGTCCCTCGTGGTGTACGCCGCGAGGAAGATGATGATCACGGCCATGACCTCGATGTACTTGGTGTCGCTGTCCAGAGCCATCTGGAACACGTAGTTCTGCTGCGCCATGTCCTGGCGGAGACCCTGGAGGAGACCGTAGAACGTGTCCGCCTGCTGCTTCAGGAGCGCATCGACATCGACGGCCACGGACACCGCGGTCGTGTACTCGATGCTGTCGGCGACGTTGCGAATCTGGAGGAGCAGCGTGTCGCCGTGGATCAGTTGGACGAACGCTCCGAGGTTGATGCTGAGGTTGCGCGGGGTTGCGCTCTGGTTGGCCCCGCTCGGGTAGTAGCCCAGCGAGTAGCGCGTGAGTTCCTTGCTCTGCGTGGTGGACCAGACGATGAGCGAGCGGACGCCGCCGACGGAGATCGACTGCGGGGCCAGGACGGTGATGTTCATGATC
>VBMQ01000121.1:2926-3745 GCA_005878375.1 Methanobacteriota archaeon
TGGAGATATAACGTTCTTCGAGATCGTTCAAGTCGCACACTGATCGCCTCGGCTGGTATTGGTGCAACGATCCGGTTGTCGGTCACTTCGACACCTTCCGGTACGGCCTGACCTTGACGCTCTTGATCTCCCCGCTGGGCTTGAGTTTCATTGTCGCGCTGGTGTTCAGCGATGGCATGTCCATCTCGATCTGCTTCGGAACGCCCTTCTCGCTCACCCGCATAGTGCCGTCGAACTCGATCTTCTTGTCCGTCATTTCTTCTCCTCCTCGTCAGTCGTCATGTACTTCACGATCCGCCCGCCGATCCCGAGTTGTTTCTGCGCTTCCTCCTCTTCCTCGGTCATGTACCGCACGATCCGCTCGCCGATTGTCGGCTTGAGGACGATGTTCGCGCGGATTGCCTCCAGTTCCTTGCGGAAGACGGGCTTCATCGTGAACTCGGAGATCAACTCGATCACCGACGCGCGTTTGATGCGGATGAGTTCGGGGTGCGTGACGAAGAATTGCTCGATCCAGTCCTTGAGTTCCTTCGAGCCCTCGCTGCCGTTGAAGAGTTGCTCGGTCCACTCTCGTGCGAGGACTAGGGGGGAGAAGTACGTGACGATCCGGTGCAGCGGGACGGCGTTGTCCTGCTTCTGCGCCCAGAAGCGGGCGATCTGCTCGTCCTCTTCGGGCACACCGCTGATGTAGATCGTACCTATTGCACTCACCGAGCCATCGGACTCAATGTGGGTTGCCTATTTAAATGCTTCCCGAGCCCGGAAGCACGCAAGGAGTGCTCCCTATGCCCGCCCATCCATTTAAATACTGCACCTACA